>CAXICP010000048.1:0-12961 GCA_964022595.1 uncultured Salipiger sp. | reverse complement strand
GGATGTCCTGGATGGCTGTCCGGGACGGTTACCGTTGTCGGGGAACTCGGGCGCTGGCGGGGGCGGGCCGAACTGGTGCGCACCGGCGCGGCCCAGGGCGAGGTGACGGCGGTGTTCGAACTGTCGCCCCAGCACGCCGCGCGCGCCGTGCTGGAAGACGCCGGCCTGCCGGTGTCGTCCGAACTGATCCTGCGCCGCGTCAACAGCGCGGACGGGCGCAAGACCGGCTGGGTGAACGACCGGCGCGCCAGCGGCGAGGTGCTGCGCCGCCTGTCCGAGACGCTGATCGAACTGCACGGGCAGCATGATGATCGCGGCCTTCTGAACCCGTCTGGGCACCGTGCCATCCTGGACGATTACGCCGCGAGCGATCCGCTGATCGCCGCCACCCGCGCGGCCTGGGCGCAGCGGCGCGCGGCGGGCAAGGCGCTGAAATCCGCCGAAGACGCGCTGGAAGCGGTGCGCGCCGAAGAAGATTTCCTGCGCCACGCCGTGGCCGAACTTGAAAAGCTGGCGCCCGAACCGGGCGAGGATCAGGCGCTGGATGAACGCCGCCGCACCATGCAGGCGTCCGAGCGCATCCGCGAGGACATCGCCCGCGCCTCTGACGCCATCGGCTATGACGGGGCCGAGGGCGCCATGTCGAACGCGCTGCGCTGGCTGGAAGGCGCGTCGGAACGGGCCGAGGGCCGGCTTGACGCGGCCATGGCGGCGCTGACCCGCGCCATGGCGGAACTGGACGAGGCCGGGCGCGAGGTGGCCGATTGCCTTGATGCGCTGGAATTCAACCCCGCCGAACTGGAAGATACCGAGGAACGGCTGTTCGCCCTGCGCGGGCTTGCGCGCAAGCATTCCGTCGCCCCGGACGATCTGGCCGAACTGGCGCAGACCCTGTCGGGCCGCCTTGCCGCGCTGGACCGCGGGGCCGAGGATATCGCCGAGTTCAAGCGCGCGGTGGCCGATGCGGATGCGGCCTATGACGGCGCCGCAGAGGCGCTGACCCTGGCCCGCCGCGACGCCGCGCTGCGGCTGGACGCCGCTGTGGCCCGCGAACTGGCCCCTTTGAAAATGGAACGGGCGGTGTTCCGCACCGAATTAGGCGCGGGCGAACCCGGCCCGGAAGGGCGCGATGCCATCGCCTTTACCGTGGCCACCAACCCCGGCGCGCCGTCGGGGGCGCTGAACAAGATCGCGTCGGGGGGCGAGCTGTCGCGCTTTCTTCTGGCGCTCAAGGTGTCGCTGTCGCAGGAACGCAACCGGGGCGTGACGATGATCTTTGACGAGATCGACCGCGGCGTCGGCGGCGCGACGGCCGATGCGGTGGGGCGGCGGCTCAAGGCGCTGGCGGATGACGGGCAGGTGCTGGTGGTGACCCATTCGCCGCAGGTCGCGGCGCTGGGGGCGCATCATTGGCGGGTGTCCAAGCGGGTCGAAAACGACATGACGCTGTCCACCGTCACGCCGCTGGCCGACGACGCGCGCGAGGATGAAATCGCGCGCATGCTGTCGGGCGACACGGTAACCCCCGAAGCCCGCGCGGCGGCGCGCGCCCTGCTGGGCTGACCTAGCCGCGCGCGCCAAGCCCCAGCTGCATCAGGGTCCGGCGCAGCGGGGTGACGTTGTACAGCGCATCCAGCGCCTTGGCGCGGGCATCGCGCAGGGGCGGCGCGGCAAGCATGGATGTGCGGTTCAGCAAGGTGATCCCCGCCACCCGGGCGCGCACATCCGCGATGCGGCGCCGGTGATAGCTGTCCAGCATGCGCGCATCGCCCAGCCGGTCCGGCGCGGCGCGGGCAAGGTCCAGCAGCGTCGCCACATCTTGCAGCGACATGTTCAGCCCCTGCGCGCCGATGGGCGGCACCACATGCGCGGCCTCGGCCACCAGCGCCACGCGCTCGGCGCTCAGCCGGTCGGCCTGCTGCGCGATGATCGGCCAGATCGTGCGCTGGGACGCCAGCGACAGCCGCCCCAGCAGGTGGCAGGACCGCAGCGACATCGCCTCTTCCAGATCGGGCGTGGGCAGGGCGAACAGCGCCTCGGCCTTGGGGCCTTCTTCCATCCAGACCACGGCCGAGGAATGCTGCCCCTCGTGATCGGGCAGCGGCACCAGCGTGAAGGGGCCGCCCGTGCGGTGAATTTCGGTCGACACATTGCCGTGGGGCAGCGGATGGGCGACGGCGAAAGCCAGCGCCTTCTGCCCGAACCGCGTGGTGCGAACGCCGATCCCGGCGGCCTGACGCATGGGCGAGCCGCGCCCGTCGGCGGCGATCACCAGCCTGACCTGCGCCGCGCTGCTGTCGGACAGCCCGACGCGGGCATGGGCCTGCCGGGTGAACAGGGTGGTGGTGGCGGTGCCGGGGCGAAAATCGACGCCGGGCATGTCGTGCAACGCCGCCGACAATTCGCGCCGCAGCAGCCAGTTGGGCAGGTTCCAGCCAAAGGGCTTGTCCGAAATGTCTGAGGCGTCGAAATCCTTGAGAATGCGCGGCTCGGGGCGCTCGCCGCCCGCATCGACGATGCGCATGGTCTGCAGCGGCATGGCGTGATCCGCCAGCCGCGCCCACAGCCCGGATGCGTCAAGAAACGCCTGCGCGGGCTGCAAGAACGCGGTGCTGCGCAGATCGGCGCCCGGGTCCGCGCGGCTTGTCACCGGCGGGGCGGGATCGACGCACAGCACGGAAAACCCCGCAGCCCCAAAGGCCGCAGCCGCCGTCAGCCCGGCGATGCCGCCGCCTGAAACAAGTATATCGTGATCCATCGCCGGTCTCCTTTGCGTCCCTATCTAGGGCGGGGCGCGGCGCAGGGCCACCGTGCCGAAAAGGGTTAGCCCTTGCCCAGCCCGCGCAGAAAATCGCCAAGATCGGGCGCGTGGTGCTGGATGTGATTCCCGGGGCCGCGTTCGGGCGCCACGTGGATGGTGCGCATCCCCATGTCAAAGGGCGCCGACAGGTTGCGCGGGTCGTCTTCGAACATGGCGGCGATGCGCGGCTCGGTGCCATCCAGCGCGAACACTGCTTCGAACGCCGCGGCGGCGGGCTTGGGGCGGTAGCCGGCGTGTTCGACGCCGTAGATCGCATCGAACGCCGCATCCAGCCCGCGCGCCCGCAGCACCTGCGCCGCGTAGGGCGCGCTGCCGTTGGTGTAGACGATCTTGCGCCCCGGCAGGGCCGAGATCAGGTCCGCCAGGTGCGGGTCGGGGGCCGGCGCGTCGAAGCTGATGTCATGCACCTCGGCAAGGTAAAGTTCGGGATCGACGCTGTGTTCGGCCATCAGCCCGGCCAGCGTGGTGCCGTGCAGGTGCCACCAGGTCTTGCGCAGGCGATCCGCCTCGGGGTGGTCGCTGCCGGTGACGCGCATGACGAAATCGGTCATCTTCCGCTCGATCTGGTCGAACAGCCGCACGGCGGGCGAATACAGCGTGTTGTCCAGGTCGAAAACCCAGTGGCGGACATCGGAAAAGGCGCGTTTCATCATGGCGCCCATCCTATCGGGGGCCGCGCGGGGCGGCAATGGGCGCCAACCGCGCCGAACGGGCGCATTGATCCCCGGGCGCGGTTGGCGGTATCGTCTTCCATCTGAGCAGGAGAAGAAGATGAACCAGCACCGTTCGCCGAACAAGGACGCCTATTCGCTGATCCTGGACGCGATCGATTCCGGCGTCTACCGGCCCGGGGACCGGCTGGTGGAAAGCGAGCTGGCCGAACGCTTCGGGGTGTCGCGCACGCCGATCCGCGAGGCGTTGCAGCGGCTGGAAACCCAAAGCCTGCTGGCGCGCGACGGGCGCTCGCTGATCGTGGCCTCGCTGGATCACAACCAGATGGCCGAACTTTACGTGGTGCGCACCGAACTGGAGGGCCTTGCGGCGCGCCTTGCCGCGCGCCATGCCACCGACGAAGAGGTGCAGGTCCTGCGCGACATGGTGGCCGACGATCACGCGCTTCTGGACGATCCCGGCGCGCTTGCGCGGGCCAACCGGCGGTTCCACCGGATGATCCACCTGGCCTCGCACAACCGCTTCCTGGTGCAGCAGCTGGATCTTGTTCACCGGTCGATGGCGCTGATGGCGACCACGTCGCTGGCGGCGCAAGGGCGGGGCGAAATCGCGCTGGCGGAACACGCGGCCATCGTGGATGCGATTTCGCGCCGCGACGAGGATGCCGCCTACAAGGCGCTGCGCGATCACATCTCGGTCGCCTTCGTCACCCGGCTGAAGCTGGACAGCCACAGCGCCGATTAAGGCGCGGTGGGATCGTCGGGAATGTCCGCGTCGGCATGGTCGGGGGCGGAATGCCCGTGCATCGTCTTGTCCCAGTAAAAGGGCCGGGCGACCAGTTCGTAGGCGGCCTTGTAGGCGGCCACCGTGC
This sequence comes from uncultured Salipiger sp., assembly GCA_964022595.1. GTDB lineage: Bacteria > Pseudomonadota > Alphaproteobacteria > Rhodobacterales > Rhodobacteraceae > Salipiger. Next base: position 8,597 of record CAXICP010000048.1, on the reverse strand, counting down.
CCAGCGGGAAATACAGGAACATGGTCGGAATCCACGGCATCAGCCCCCGGTGGGGGCTGCGGGTGACGGCGGCGATGCCGACCATGAGCGAAATCGCCTCGGTCGCCAGGAACAGCCCGATCATCGACCCCAGCATCCCGGGGCCCGCGTGATCCAGCAGCGGCGGGCGCCAGCCGGCAAGCACCAGCCAGTAGCACCACAGCACCGGCGCCAACAGGAACTGCGAAAAGGCCGACAGGAACACAAGATGCACCCCGAAGAACCGCCAGGCCCCCAGATCGCGGATCAGCCGCATCGGCGCGCGCGTGTGGACCCGCCAGGTGATCATGTAGCCCTTGAGCCAGCGCGAGCGTTGCCGCACCCAGGGCCAGGCGCGGTTGTTCGCCTCTTCGCGGGTGACCACGGGGATCAAGTCGGTGACGAAGCCGTGGCGCGCCAGGCGCACGCCCAGGTCCGCGTCTTCGGTGACGTTATGCGCATCCCACCCGCCGACCTGTTCCAGCGCCTCGCGGCGAAAGAACACGGTCGTGCCCCCCAGCGGAATCGCAAAACCCAGCCGTGCAAGGCCGGGCAGGACAATCCTGAACCATGATGCGTATTCGATGGTGAAACATCGCGACAGCCAGTTGGCCTTGGGGTTGTAGAAATCCAGGATTCCCTGAAGGCAGGCGACCTTGGGCGGCACCCGGATGAAATGATCCGCCACCCGGCGCAGCTGGTCGGGGGCGGGGCTGTCCTCGGCGTCGTAGATCCCGATGATGTCGCCCCGGGCAAAGCGCAGGGCGTAGTTCATGGCGCGCGGCTTGGTGGTGACGGGGCCGTCTGGCACCTCGATCACGCGCATCCAGGGCGGCAGGTCGGTCCGCGCCAGCGCATCGCGCGTCATGTTGTCCTGCGCTTCGAGGATCAGCATGACATCCAGCTGCGCGCGCGGGTAATCAAGCCGGCCAAGCCGTTCGATCAGGCTGCCGGCGATGCGTTCCTCACGAAAGAGCGGGACAAGAACCGAAACGGGGGGAAGGGCAGGGCGGCCGCTGAAAGCGCGCCCCCAAGGGCGCGCGGCCGCCTCCACCCGGCGAGCAGGGCGGCCAGTTTCAGGCCCTGCGCAAACAGAAGGGTCAGAAGCGCCAGCGCGGTTGCGCCGCCAAAAAACACAGACGGGTAAACGAACAGAAGCGACAGGCAGGCCGCGCCGAACACCGCGCCCAGCACCGCCTGCGCCGGGGACATGCTGTCCATGTCACGGCAGCTTTCGTCGGCGGGCACCTGGGTTTCCGCGCGCCGGGCCATGGCGTCGCCGTAGCGGCGCGCGATGACGTCCTGGATGTCGGATTCCAACGCCAGCGCCATCGCTACGTGTTCAGCTTCGCCGGGAAGCTGGTCGATGACCTTGGCAAAGCTTTCGGGGCGCGAGGTGGCGACCACCAGCGTCTTGCCGATCCACATCCACGGCAGCGCCGACAGTCTAAGGCAGGTTTCGGGCGAGATCGCATCGACGAGCCCCTCGTCGGGCGGGGTTTCCGCGGCCGACAGGGTCATCGCGCCGTAATGCAGCGCCTGGGCTTCGAGCACCTGCTCGGGGCTGGCAAGATCCTCGGCGAGCAGAACGCGCGGCAGGTCGGCGCCGCTGCTGAACGACTCGGCAAGCGCGAACATGGCATCGCCCGCGCGAAGGTTGCCGTTGGCAAGCAGGATGGCCCCGATGGGTCGGCCGCGCGGGCTGGCAACCTGCGCGAGCCGTGAGGTCCGGAACACCGGGCTCGTCATGCTCATTTTAGTCTCCTGATCCCCTGAAAACAGGATCAGAGTCACGCCAATCCAGTAAACGAAGGGTTAATAATCAGGTGCCCGACCGGAATAAACAGCCATTTCACTTGACGTTCACGTATCGTTCGGCATGGCCTACATGACGTTCACGAATCGTTCGAAGAGGTAAAAGCTGTCCTGCGGGCCGGGCGAGGCTTCGGGGTGGTGCTGAACCGAGAAAACCGGCCGGTCGACCATGCGAATCCCACAATTTGATCCATCGAAAAGCGACACATGAGTCTCTTGCACGCCCGCCGGAAGCGACTGGCCGTCGACGGCGAAACCGTGGTTCATGGACGTGATCTCGACCTTGCCGGTCTCGATTTCCTTGACCGGGTGGTTGGCGCCGTGGTGGCCGTGGTTCATCTTGACCGTCCGCCCGCCAAGCGCCAGCGCCAGCATCTGGTGGCCGAGGCAAATGCCGAACATGGGCACGCGGCTTTCCCCAAGGATACGCTGCAGCGTGGGCACGGCGTAGCTGCCGGTGGCCGCAGGATCGCCAGGGCCGTTGGACAGGAAGATCCCGTCGGGCTGATGCGCCAGGACCTCATCCGCGGTGGCCGAGGCGGGCAGCACCGTCACGTCGCAACCCGCCGAAGCCAGGCAGCGCAGGATGTTGCGCTTGGCGCCGTAATCGATGGCCACGACCTTCTTGCCCGGCCCCTCGCGCCGGACATAGCCGTCGGGCCAGGCCCACCGCATTTCATCCCAGCGATAGCTTTGGGCGCAGGTGACATCCTTGGCAAGATCAAGGCCGGTCAGGCCGGGAAAGGCGCGCGCCGCGGCGACCAGCTTTTCCACGTCGAAATTGCCGTCCGGGTCATGCGCAAGCGCCACGTGCGGCGCCCCCGACTGGCGGATGGCCCGGGTCAGGCGGCGCGTGTCGATGCCGCCGATGGCGATGCGCCCGCGTGCCGCAAGCCAGTCCGAAAGTTCCTGCACCGCGCGCCAGTTGGACGATTGCGTCGGCATCCATTTGACGACCATGCCGGCTGCCACCGGGTCCCCGGTTTCGTCATCGTCCGGGTTCACCCCGACGTTGCCGATATGCGGGAAGGTAAACGTTACGATCTGCCCGGCATAGGACGGATCGGTCATGATTTCCTGATAGCCGGACATGGCGGTGTTGAAGCACAGCTCGGCCTCGGTCTGCCCCGCGGCGCCGAAGCCCTGGCCGTAAAACAGTGTCCCGTCGGCTAGGGCAAGACAGGCGGTGGGCGTGGATTTTGCGGGCATGGGCGACTCCTCGTGGCAGCGGGGCGGCAAATTTCGCCTTAGGTAAGGCTTGCGCTGTTCCGGGTCAAGGGCAGGCCCCAAAAGGGAAATGGCGTGATTTCAACGGGTTGCGCGCTTTGGTCGCAGAGTTGCGAATTCGTGACGATTTGCTTAAGTTTGCGCTTCGGGACACAGTAGGACAAGGACATTCAATGGATTTGCGCGCGCGCATCTCGGCTGCGACCAAGCAGGCGATGAAGGACCGGGCGGCGGCACGGCTGTCGACCCTGCGGCTGATCAACGCGACGATCAAGGATCGCGACATTGCCGCACGGGGCGAGGGCAACGAGGACGGCGTGTCCGACCCCGAACTTCTTGCGATCCTGGCCAAGATGGTGAAGCAACGCCGCGAAAGCGCCGAAACCTACGAGGAAGGCGGGCGGCTTGACCTGGCCGAGGCGGAACTGGCCGAAATCGTCGTGATCGAGGAATTTCTGCCCCGCCCTCTTTCGGGCCAGGAAATCGACCAGGCGGTGGACCAGGCCATGCAAGAGGTCGGCGCCAGCTCGATCCGCGACATGGGCCGGGTCATGGGCGTGCTCAAGGGCCGCTACCAGGGGCAGATGGATTTCGGCGCGGTCGGGCCCGTGGTCAAGGAACGCCTGTCGCAAGCCGGCTGAGCCGGGCGGGAAAAGTCTTCGTCGAAGACTTTTCGGGGGCTTGGCCGCATGCTCGCGGCGCGCCCGGCGCTTGCCCGGCAAGAAAATTCTTCGCCGAAGAATTTTCGGGCGCCCCGTAACGGGGCTGGTTCAGGGGGCCGGAAAATCCGCCCCCGCCCGCGCCCAAGCGTCCGGCGCCAGGCGATAGCGCTGGACGAACCGCGTCTTGAACCCGACCCTTCCCCGGCGGGCGCCGAAATTCTCTCCGTGGTTCAGCACGTACAGCACCGAAGGGCGCGACAGCGGCGCAAGCGCAAGCCCCGCCAGCCGCGCAAGATAGGGGAACATCCTGTGTTCATGCGCGGTCATCGCCTTCAGAAACGCAGCGCTCTGCGGGATGGCGGGATCGTGATAGAGCGCGGCGCAGGATCCGCAAAGCTTCCAGAACGGCTTGCGCAGGGGGTGCCGCAAGCTGCGCGGGCCGGCCAGCGCGACGTCCCCGGTGGCATGATCCATCACGTAACCGGTGCTGACCAGCCACCCCGGGGCCTGCCCCTGCAGCATCTCGGCCACCGCGCCATCGCGCAGCAGGTCGTCGGCGTCAAAGCTCATGACATAGCCCGGCCCGATGTCCATCGTGGCAAGATGGTCGCATAGCGCGGCCAGCTTGCGCCACTTGTCGTTGCCGGGCGCGGGGTCGTCGAAGGGCAGCCAGCTGAGGCGCGGATCGTCCGGAAGGTCGGGGCGCTGCTGGCAGCAGATCACCGCGCGCCACGGGGCATCCTGCCGTTGAAAGCTTGCAATCGTGCCTTGCAATCGCGCGACCACCGCCCCCCAATCCCCGACATGGGCCGGCCCCACCAGCGGCACCAGAAACGTCACCTGGCCGGCTCGCTTGCGCGGGGGCGATCCCGCGCGCAGGGCCAGGGCCGCGGCCTCTGACGGGGCCATGGGCAGCCCTGCCGCCAGCGATGGGGCGACCGCAGCGGCGCCCAGCAGGGCGGCGCGCTTGCTTTTCGAAGTGGCGGGGGCCTGCGCCATCTGGAAGCTCCTTGCGTGGCGGCGCCTCTCAGGGGCGTTTGAGCTGCCGCACCCTGTCGCTGAGTTCCACGAACAGCGCCTTGCGTTCCTCTTCGCTCAGAAAGGCGCCGATCTCAACCTCGCGCCCGCCGCCGCGCAGGGTGACGTAATGGGGCACCGGCCCACCGCTTTCGTGCAGATCGACCGTCAGCCAATGGGTCTGGCCTTGCCAGTCCTGTTCGGGGCCGCCCGGGTTGTGGCGGACCAGATGCACCGTTTCGGGGTTGATCGTCAGCACCTCAAGCACCGACCGCTCGCGGCTGTTGTGCCGCAGCGCCCACCACAGCCCCGCCACGGCCGCAAGGATGAACGGCAGCAAGCCCCACAGCAGGGCGGTTCCGATCAGCCAGAACACCGGCAGGATCGCCAGAAGGAAGAAACTGGCCATGAAGACGGAAAAGCCCTGCGCGGTCAGCGACTGGTGCGGCCACAGGTGAAGCTCTGCCCCAAGGGGGCGCTCGGTTTCCCAACGGTAGGGCATGGTCGGTCCGGATCTTCGAAGTCTTTCGTCGGGCCTAGCACGGAATCCCCGCGGGGGTAGAGCGGATCTTCCCGCCGGCGCCGGGCGTTGTGCGAAGAAAAAAGGCCCCCGGATCGATCCGGGGGCCTTTCGCTATTGCGGGGTCAGTGGGCCGGGTGCTTGTCCCAGTCCTCGCGCTTGGGAAGCTGCTCGAACGTGTGTTCGGGCGGCGGCGAGGGAAGGGTCCATTCCAGCGTGTCCGCGTATTCGTTCCACGGGTTTCTTTCCGTGGCGGGCGCGCCCTTGCGCAGGGCATAGAAGACGATCCCGAAGAACAGCAGGAAGGACGAGAAGGACAGCAGCGCCCCCCAGCTGGACACGAAGTTCCAGGTGGCAAAAGCCTCGGGGTAGTCGATGTAGCGGCGGGGCATGCCCTGGCGGCCCAGGAAGTGCTGCGGGAAGAAGGTCAGGTTCACGCCGATGAAGAACATCCAGAAGTGAAGCTTGCCCAGCGTTTCCGAGTACATCTTGCCGGTCATCTTGGGGAAGTAGAAATACACCCCCGCAAAGATCGTGAAGGCCGCCCCCATCGACATGGTGTAGTGGAAATGCGCCACCACATAGTAGGTGTCATGGTAGGCGCGGTCCACGCCCGCCTGGCTCAGAACGATGCCGGTGACGCCGCCGATGGTGAACAGGATCAGGAAGCCAAGCGCGAACAGCATCGGCGTCTTGAATTCGATCGACCCGCCCCACATGGTCGCGATCCAGCTGAAGATCTTCACCCCCGTCGGGACCGCGATCACCATGGTCGCCAGCATGAAATAGCTTTGCTGACGCAGCGACAGGCCGACGGTGTACATGTGGTGCGCCCACACGACGAAGCCAAGCGCGCCGATGGCGATGATCGCCCAGACCATCGGCAGGTAGCCGAAGACCGGCTTGCGCGAGAAGGTGGCGATCACGTGGGATGCGATGCCAAAGCCCGGCAGGATCACGATATACACTTCCGGATGGCCGAAGAACCACAGGATGTGCTGGTAGAGAATCGGATCACCCCCGCCCGCCGGGTCAAAGAAGGTGGTGCCGAAGTTGCGGTCGGTCAGCAGCATGGTGATGGCGCCGGCCAGAACGGGCAGTGCCAGAAGGATCAGCCAGGCGGTGACGAAGATCGACCAGGCGAAGAGCGGCACCTTGAACAGCGTCATGCCGGGCGCGCGCATGTTCAGGAAGGTGGTGATGATGTTGATCGCGCCCAGGATCGACGAGGCGCCCGAAACGTGCACGGCAAAGATCGCAAGGTCGGTCGACATGCCGGCCTCGGTCGTGGACAGCGGCGGATAAAGCACCCAGCCGATGCCCGAACCCAGCTGGCCGTTGCCGCCCGGCGAGAACACCGAACAGATCGCCAGCGTCGTGCCGGCCGCGTAAAGCCAGTAGGACAGGTTGTTCAGCCGCGGAAAGGCCATGTCCGGCGCGCCGATCTGCAAGGGCATGAAATAGTTGCCAAATCCGCCGAACAGCGCCGGAATGACCACGAAGAACATCATCAGGATGCCGTGGCCGGTGATCATCACGTTCCACAGGTGGCCGTTGGGGGTGCAGTTTTCGGTGGCGGTAGGCCACAGGCGCGCCCCTTCCATGCACATGAACTGAACGCCCGGCTCCATGAGCTCTAGTCGCATGTACACCGTGAACGTCACCGAGATCTGACCCTCGCCGGCCGAGGTGGTCGCACCGAGCATCCGCGTGCCCTTTTGGTTCCTCGGCCTGAACCAGCGGGTAAAGAACCCCCTGTCGTCGTGGTGGTCATGGCCGTGAATGGTGGCGTCTGCCATCATCTGCCTCCCTGTTTCTTGTCCCGGGACCGGGGTCCGCGGGAATCTCCCGGATGAAGGCTGGCGCCCTCGGATTTGGTGTTTCGGGCAGCCGCAGGCGCGCGAAAAACGCGCGTTTCGCCCCCGTGTCCAATTCCCGTTTTAGAATGTTGCAGACCACGCGTAAATACGGCCTTTGATCTCGATCGCACTTTATTGCCTCTTCGTCGCGGCATCCTGCGCGGCGCCCGTCAAGATCGGGTAAACGCCGGCGCGAAGCGGGCGGGAACAATGTGATGGCCGGGGCGTTGAAGGCGCAACACCGCTGCCACGGGAGGCGCCCAAGATGGCCCTGATCGACCAAATGTTTCACGAACCGCTGACGCGCCGCATCGCGCGTCTTTTCGACACCCCGTTCGAACGCCGCCAGCGTGCGCTTGCCGCGCGCGTCGCCGAGCTGCGGGCGATGTCGGATGGCGAGCTTGCGCAGCGCGGTCTGACGCGCGATGTGATTCTGCCGCATGTGTTTGGCGCCCGTTGATCGCCGAAGTTTTCCCGCGATAAACGCCCGTTCCGACCCTGTTCCCTGTCCCGAACTGGCGTTTTAGCCCCGCACTGGCCGCTATTCAGGCCATGCGAGGCAGGCGGCCGAAACGAAACCTGCCCCGGGTCTCGGTTTCGGTCGCCGCATCAATTTCGGCTTGGTCAGTCCCCAAAGACCTCGTCAAAGGCGCGGCGCAGCGCAACATCGACGTCGGACATGGTCACCGGCAAGCCCAGATCGACAAGGCTCGTGACGCCATAGTCGCTGATCCCGCAGGGCACGATTCCGGCGAAATGGTTCAGGTCCGGTTCCACGTTGATCGAAATACCGTGAAAGCTGACCCAGCGCCGCAACCGGATTCCGATCGCCGCGATCTTGTCCTCGGCCACGCGCCCATCGGGAAGCAAGGGGCGTTCGGGGCGTTCGACCCAGACGCCCACGCGCCCGGGGCGGATGTGGCCGGTAACGTTGAATTCCGCCAGCGCCGCGATGACCCAGGCTTCCAGTTGCTGGACGAAGGCGCGGATGTCGCGGCCCCGCCGGTTCAGGTCAAGCATCACGTAGATGACGCGCTGGCCCGGCCCGTGATAGGTATATTGCCCGCCCCGCTTGGTCACGAATACAGGAAAGCGGTCCGGGTCGCGCAGATCTTCGCCGCGCGCCGAGGTGCCGGCAGTATAAAGCGGCGGGTGCTCGACCAGCCAGATGGCCTCGTCGGCAGAGCCATCGGCGATGGCTTCGGCGCGCGATTCCATGAAGGCTTCGGCCTCGGGGTAGGGCACCGGCCCGTCTGATACTATCCATTCCACCATGTCGCCGGGCTAGGCCGCGGCGGGGATCAGGTCAAGAGGCTCGCGGTCTGGCCGACGGGCTTGGCGCCCCCGAGAAAAGTTTCCCGGCGCGCATTTTTCCCCTTTTCATCCTCCGCGCCCTTTTCTATAGAGCGGCACACCAAGTCAATGACAGTGCGGTCGTGGCGGAATTGGTAGACGCGCAGCGTTGAGGTCGCTGTGGGG
>CAXICP010000047.1:0-12991 GCA_964022595.1 uncultured Salipiger sp. | reverse complement strand
TCAATGGGTGCGGATCGGGCGCGGCGCCATCATTGGCGCGGTCACGATGGTGACCAACGACGTGATCCCCTATGGGCTTGTGCAGGCGCCGCGCGGCAAGCTGGATGGGCTGAACCTTGTGGGGCTGAAGCGCCGGGGCGTCAGCCGCGCCGACATCACGGCGCTGCGGGCCGCGTTCCAGATGCTCGCGCAGGGCGAAGGCGCCTTTGCCGACCGTGCACGCCGGCTTGGCGATGAAACCCAAAGCGATTACGTGCGCGAGATCGTGGCCTTCATCCTGGGCGAGAGCGACCGCCATTTCCTCACGCCGTGAGCCGGCTTGCTCTGATCGCCGGGCAGGGCGCCTTGCCGGGCGCCGTTGCGCGGGCCTGCGGGTCAGCGCCCGTGATCTGCGCGCTGCAGGGATTTCCGCCGCGCAGCCTGCGCCCTGACATCACCTTTCGTCTTGAAACACTGGGAACGCTGCTGGCCGATCTTGCCGCGCGCGATGTGACGCGCCTGTGCATGTGCGGGACCATTCGGCGGCCCTCTATCGATCCGGCGGCCATCGATGCCGCCACGCTGCCGCTGGTGCCCCGGCTGACGCAGGCGCTAGCGCTTGGGGATGACGGGGCGCTGCGCGCGGTGATCGACATTTTCCAGAACGCGGGCATTTCGGTGATCGGCGCGCATGAAGCTGCGCCGGACCTGCTGCCGCAGCCCGGTGTTCCGACGCGGGTGCAGCCGGGGCCCGAAATGGCCGCTCTGGCCGCGCTTGGCGATCGGGTCAGCGCCGAGCAGGCTGCGGCCGATCTGGGCCAGTCCTGCGTCATCCAGGGCGACAAGGTGATCGCCCGTGAGGGCGAGGCGGGCACCGATGCGATGATTTCGGGACTTCCCGAAATGGGCGGGGGCGTGCTGTACAAGGCGGAAAAGCCCGGGCAGGACCGCCGCGCCGATCTGCCGGTGATCGGGCCGGGCACGGCCGATGCGGTGATCGCCGCGGGCCTGTCCGGAATTGTCATTTCGGCAGGGGGCGTAATGGTGTTGGATCTTGCGCGCACCGTGTCGAAGCTTGACGCGGCGGGCCGTTTTCTGTGGATCCGGGAGAGAACGTGATGCGTGTCTTCATCATTGCGGGCGAGCCGTCCGGCGACAGGCTGGGCGCGGCGCTGATGTCCGGGCTGCGCCAGATGGTGCCAGAGGTGCGTTTCACCGGCATCGGCGGCGAGCTGATGATCGGGCAGGGGCTGCAAAGCCTGTTTCCCATGGATGAGATCAGCGTGATGGGCGTTGCCGAGATCCTGCGGCAGTACCGTGCTCTAAAGGCGCGCATCCGGCAGACCGCCGATGCGATCATTGCTGCGCGCCCGGATGTGGTCATTTCGGTCGATCTTCCCGAATTTTCGCTGCGCGTGGCGCGGCTTGTGCGGGAAGCGTCGGACATTCGCATCGTGCATTACGTCGCTCCCACGGTCTGGGCCTGGCGCCCGGGGCGCGCGGCAAAAATGGCGCGGCATGTCGACCAGGTGCTTGCCCTGCTGCCGTTCGAACCACCCTACATGGAAGCCGCCGGCATGCGCTGCGATTTCGTCGGGCACCCGGTGGTGACCGAACCTGTCGGCAGCCCCGAGGACACCGCCCGCTTTCGCGCGGATCACGGCATCGGTGAAAGCCCGCTGGCGCTGATCCTTCCGGGATCGCGGCGCTCCGAAGTCAGCCGGCTTGCGCCGATCTTCGGCGAGGTTGCCGCAAGGCTGCACGCGCAGCGCCCCGATCTGCGCTTCGTGATCCCCGCCGCCGCGCCCGTGGCCGGGATGGTGCAAGACCTTTGCGCGGGCTGGCCCGGCGCGCCGATCATCCTTGATCCCCGCAGGTTGGGCGAAACGGCGCTGGCGCAAAAGCGCGATTCCTTTGCTGCCGCCGACGTGGCGCTTGCGGCGTCGGGCACGGTTTCGCTGGAACTCGCGGCCGCGTCCACGCCGATGGTCGTCGCCTATGATATGGGCTGGCTGTCGCGCCAGATCATCGGGCGGATGCTGCGGGTGGATACGGTGACGCTGGTCAACCTTGTGTCCGAAACGCGCGCGGTGCCGGAATTCATCGGCAAGGACTGCCGCCCGGGGCCGATCGCCGATGCGCTTCTTGCGGTTCTGGACTCTCCGAAAGCGCAATCCGACGCGATGCGGCTGACGATGCAGCGGCTAGGGCGCGGCGGCCCGCCGCCTGGAGAACGCGCCGCCTGGGCGGTAATGGACGGGTTGAACAAGCCATGAAAAAAGCCGCGCAAGGGGGCCCTTGCGCGGCTTTCTCAGCAGATGTGCCGATTACTGGCGCAGCTGCGAGGTTTCGTCGATGGCCGCGGTGAAGCCGGACAGCGACATGGTCAGTTCCACCTTCTGATCGGGCGCCAGCGCGGGCGTGATGGTGATCTTGGCGCTGTTGCCGGCCTTGAAGGTGGCGATATCGTCGGGGGTGAAACCGACGCGGGCGTAGCACCCGACCTGCGTGCAGAACGAGAAATCGTAGCGCTTCGCCTGGCCGCCATCGACCGAGATCGCCAGTTTCTGCGTCAGAAGCGTTTCCAGCGGCACGACAAAGGTGCCGCCCGCCTCGACCTGACCGCCATTTTGCAGCCGGAACAGGCTGACCTCTGCGACGTTGCCGCCGTTGCCGTCCTTGAGCAACTGGTACATCTGGCAGGGGTCTTCGGCATCGGTGCCCTCGGGGACGCGCAGGCATTGCAGCTGCCAGTCGCCGTGGGTGGTCTTGATGTAGGTTTCCGGCTGGCCGGGCTGGCCCGGGGCGTCGCCCTCGGTCTGGCCAAGCGTCAGGTCCCCGCCGATGTTGCTGCCGCCGGTCTGCTCGGACGGGGCCGCGGGCGCCTCTGTGGCGGTGCCAGCGGTCGAATCGTCCGTCGCGGCATCCTGGGAAAGCGCCGGCGTGGCGGCAAGCCCGGCCACGAGCGGCAGCGCCCAAAGAAGCGAAAGCGGTCTGGTCATGGAAACTCCTCCTGGAAAGTCAGGTCATTGTCTGGGCACCGATTAGCACGGCGCGGCGCCGGTGTCAGGGCGGAAAACCACCGCCCTCACGGATTGGCGAGGCGGGTTTGGGTGTCCGTTAACTGCCTTGAAAAGACAAGAAAAGGGACCTTTCGGCCCCTTTCCCCGTGCTCCCTGTCGGACCGGCCGACTTTGTCATTGGCCGAACGCTACGAAACTCTGTTGCACCGGTCAACAGGCTTGTCGCGTCCACCGCGCCCGATTTGACCGAAAAAAGGCCGCGCCCAAAAGCGCGGCCAGTCTGACAGGGAGGAAGTCTGCCCGAAGCAGGAGAGGACATGTTGCTTCGGACAAGATCCATACTGGCGCCAACTGGTTAAGATTGTATGGTCGGGACCGGGCGGTCGAGGAAGGGCAGGCGGCATGGACAACGGGATCTTTCTGGGCGGCGGCGGCGCGGAACATGGCGTCAAGCAATACCTGCCCTTGAAATACGCCAATCGGCACGGGCTGATCGCGGGCGCCACCGGCACCGGCAAGACGGTCACGCTGCAGATCCTGGCCGAGGGGTTCAGCGACGCGGGCGTCCCGGTGTTCATGGCGGATGTGAAGGGCGATCTGGCGGGGCTGTCGCGCGCAGGTTCATCAACCGGCAAGCTGCACGACGCATTCGCGCAGCGCAACGCCACCATCGGATTTGACGATTTCAGCTATCGCGCGTTCCCGACGGTGTTCTGGGATCTGTTCGGCGAACAGGGCCATCCCGTGCGCACCACCGTGGCCGAGATGGGCCCGCTGCTGCTGTCCCGCCTGCTGGAACTGTCGGACGCGCAGGAAGGCGTGCTGAACATCGCCTTCCGCCTTTCCGACGACGAGGGGCTGCCGCTGCTTGATCTCAAGGATCTGCGCACACTGCTGCACTGGGTGGGCGAAAACGCGCGGGATCTTTCGCTGCGCTACGGCAATGTCACCACCGCCTCTGTCGGGGCGATCCAGCGCCGCCTGCTGGTGTTGGAAAACGAAGGCGGCGCGCGGCTGTTCGGAGAACCGGCGCTGGCGCTTGACGACCTGATGCGCTGCGATGCGGCCGGGCGCGGGCAGGTGAACATCCTTGCGGCGGATGTGCTGATGTCTTCGCCCCGGCTTTACGCGACCTTCCTGCTTTGGCTGCTGTCCGAGTTGTTCGAGGACCTTCCCGAGGTCGGCAACCCCGACAAGCCCAGGCTGGTGTTCTTCTTCGACGAAGCGCATCTGCTGTTCGACGGCGCGCCGAAGGTGCTGGTCGACAAGGTCGAACAGGTGGCGCGGCTGATCCGGTCCAAGGGTGTGGGCGTGTATTTCGTGACGCAGAACCCCGATGACATTCCGGAAAAGATCCTGGGACAGCTTGGCAACCGCGTGCAGCATGCGCTGCGGGCCTTTACCGCGCGCGATCGCAAGGCGCTGAACCTTGCAGCGCAGACCTATCGGCCCAACCCCGCCTTCGACACCGAAGAAGCGATCCGCACCGTCGGCACCGGCGAGGCGGTGACATCCATGTTGCAGGACAAGGGCGTGCCGGGGATCGTTCAGCGCACGCTGATCCGCCCGCCGTCGTCCCGCCTTGGCCCGGTTTCCCCCGAAGAGCGGGCCGAGACTATTGCCGCATCGCCTCTGGCGGGGCGCTACGACACGCCGCTTGACCGGCATTCGGCGCATGAGATGCTGAAGGCCCGCGCCCAAAGCGCGGCGCGCGAGGCGGACGCCGCCGAAGAAGACGCGCCCGCGCGGGAACACAGCCGGGGGCGGCGCTATGCCCCGACGGGGCGGTCCGAGCCCGCCAGCCGCCGTTACGGCGCGCCCGCGTCCATCGGCGAGGCGCTGGGACAGGCGGTGCTGAAGGAACTGTCGGGCACCACGGGAAAACGGTTGGTGCGCGGCATCCTTGGCAGCCTGTTCAAGGCGCGCTGACCGCCCCGGCGGGACGGATCACGCGGCCCTAGAACCAGCTTTGCACCGTGCGCGATGCCGACGAGATATCCTGCCCGAATCCGTCGACCGTTCCGCAGCCCGACAGCAGCGCAGCCAGCGCCGAAATGATGATTGCCTGTCTCAATGTCCTGTTCCTTGCCTTTGTTTTCGTTCAGGAAAGCCTGCTCAGCCCTCTTCCCACCACCAGGCGTTCGGCATCCAGTCGATCCAGTCGCCATAAACCGGGGTGTGCTTGGGGTAATGCAGCTGCCGCGCATGGGCAATACGCGCGATGTTCCACTGGTAGATCGGGATGACATAGCGCCCCGAGGTCAGCACCCGGTCAAGTGCGCGGGCGGCGGCGATGAATTCTTCCTGGCTGGTGGCGTTCAGCAGCACGTCGATCATCGCATCGGCCGCCGGGCTTTTCACGCCCATCAGGTTGCGCGAGCCGGGCGCATCCGCCGCGTCCGATCCCCAGTAAAGCCGCTGCTCGTTCCCCGGAGACAGCGACAGCCCCCGTCGAAAGAAGGTCATGTCGAAATCGAACTGGTTGATGCGTTCATTGTACTGGGCGCTGTCGATCACGGTGATGGTGGGAATGATCCCCATGCGCTGCAACGCCTGGCCAAAGATGTCGATGATCGACTGTTCCTCGCCCGACCCCTGCGACAGGACGATTTCGAACCGGAACGGCCTGCCCTCGGGGGTCATCATCATGCCGTCCTGAACCGTGTAACCCGCATCCTGCATCAGCCCCATGGCCTTGCGCAGGTTCGACCGGTTGCGGGCGCTGCCATCGCCCTGCGGCAGGGCATAGCCATCCAACGCCCCGGGCAGCAGGCTGTCGGCGAAGGGTTCAAGCAGGGCACGCACCCGGCCCGTGGCAGGGCCGTCCTGCATGCCCAGGTCGGAGTTCGAAAAATACGAGCTGATGCGGGGCTGGCGCGCGCCGGTCATCGTTTCGTTGATGTATTCGAAGTTGAACGCGTGCAGCATCGCATCGCGCACGCGCCAGTCGGAAAACACCCCCTTGCGGGTGTTCATCACGAAGCCGGTCATGCCCGTGGGCCGGCCATGCGGGATTTCCGTTTTCACCACGTCGCCGCGTTGCACGGCGGGAAAATCGTATTGGCTTTCCCACTTTTCGGCGTTGGTCTCACGCATCACGTTAAGCGCGCCGGCCTTGAACGCTTCGAACTGAACGGTGCCGTCGCCGAAGAATTCCATGCGGATCTCGTCAAGGTTGGCCTGTCCCTTCATCAGCGGCAGGTCCTTGCCCCAGTAGTCGGGGTTGCGTTTCAGCGTGACGTAGCGGCCAGCCTCGAAACTGTCGATCACGTAGGGGGCCGTGCTGATCGGGATCACGTCCAGCCCGCTGTTGGCAAAATCGCGCCCCTCCCACTGGGCCTTTTTCAGGATCGGGCGCATGCCGATGATCAGCGCCAGTTCGCGGTCCGGCGTCGTGAAGGTAAAACGTACGGAACGCGGCCCAGTCTTTTCCATGCGCTGGATTTTCTGCCAGGATCCACGGTAGCGCGGGTGCCCTTCGGTGCCCAGCGTCTCGTAGCTCCACATCACGTCGTCGATGGTGACAGGGGTGCCATCGGAAAACCGCGCCTCGGGGCGCAGGGTGAATTCGACCCACTCGCGTTCGGGCCCGGTTTCGATCGTTTCCGCCAAAAGGCCGTACAGCGTGAAGGGTTCGTCCCAGCTGCGACCCATCAACGATTCGTAGGCCAGAAAGCGCAGCTGCCAGGGCACCGAACCCTTCAGTACATGGGGGTTGAGGCTGTCGAACCCGCCGGTTTCCCCGGTGACCAGCCGCCCCCCCTTGGGCGCGTCGGGGCGCGCATAGGGCAGGTGGCCGAAGCCGTCGGGCAGGGCAGGTTCGCCGTACATGGCGATGCCATGCGCAGGTTCGCCGGCAACCTGGGGCGCGAATCCCCCAAGGCCCATGCCCGCACCGAACAGCGCTGCGACAACCGTTCGGTAATTGAAACAATCTGCCAACATTGGTGGTGCGCCTCTTGCCTGCCCTTGTTTTCTTGGGTTCGGACCGTACCGCCGGTTTTACGCCTTTTCAAACTTTTACCTTGGACTCTGCCTGCAAAGCGCGTATAAAGAGGGCACTGCTCGATAGGTTTCTTGCCTGTATGAAACCTGCCTCAATGACTTGACGCCGGCCTCGTGCCGGCGTTTTTTTTGGCCTAACGCTTGGGCTGGTCCGACATGCGCGTCGCGAACGCCGCTTCGTACCGATCCCCCGCGCGCTTTTCCAATCGAGAAACCGTGATCACGCCCCATCGCGATTGCCGGCGCGGATAGCCCCTTATCTTGCAGGTGCAGCATGCTATGTTGCCAGCAGAGAAGTCAGGAGATTACCGCATGTCACTCAAGGGCAAAACCGCCGTCGTCACCGGATCGAACTCGGGCATCGGCCTTGGCGTCGCGCGCGAACTGGCGCGGGCCGGGGCGTCGATCGTGTTGAATTCCTTCACGGATAGCGACGAAGATCACAAGCTGGCCGAGGACATGGCAAAGGAATTCGGCGTCACCGTCCGCTACATCAAGGCTGACATGTCCCGGGCGGATGAATGCCGCGCACTGATCGAAAGCGCCGGCACCTGCGATATCCTGGTGAACAATGCGGGCATCCAGCACGTCGCCCCGATCGACGAATTCCCGGTCGAAAAATGGGATGCCATCATCGCGATCAACATGAGCTCGGCGTTTCACTGCACCGCGGCGGCGCTGCCGCTGATGCGCACGGCGGGCTGGGGCCGGGTGGTCAACATCGCCTCGGCGCATGGGCTGACCGCGTCGCCCTTCAAATCGGCCTATGTGGCGGCCAAGCACGGCGTCGTGGGCATGACCAAGGTCGTCGCGCTGGAAACCGCGCGCGAGCCGATCACCTGCAACGCGATCTGCCCGGGCTACGTGCGCACCCCCCTGGTCGAGGCGCAGATCCCCGACACCGCCAGGAAATACGACATGACCGAAGAAGAGGTCGTGGAAAAGGTGATCCTGGACCGCCAGCCGTCGAAGGATTTCGCCACGGTCGAACAGATCGGCGGCACGGCGGTGTTCCTGTGCTCTGATGCGGCCGAACAGATCACCGGCACGACGATTTCCGTAGATGGCGGCTGGACCGCGCTTTAGCGCAACCCTGCGGCCCTGTTGGCAAAGGACGACTGCGATGACCACTCGGATCACCCTTGCGCTTCAGGGCGGCGGCGCACATGGCGCATACACTTGGGGCGTGCTTGACCGCCTTCTTGAAGAAGATTGGATCGAGATTTCGGCCATTTCAGGCACCTCTGCCGGCGCCCTGAACGGGGCCGCGCTGAAGGCCGGGCTTGCCCGCGGTGGCCGCGAAGAAGCCCGCGAGCGGCTTGACTGGATGTGGCGCGAAATTTCGGGGCTGCGGGACATGGCGATCCCCGAATGGATGACCGCCTGGCTGCCCGATCCCGGCATGCTCAGCCGAAGCGTGCAGCATTCCATTCCCTTTGCCGTCAGCGAAACGGTCACGCGCGCCATGTCGCCCTATGTCTGGGGGCCGCTCTACCGCAACCCGCTGGAAAAGATCATCGAACACCTTGATTTCGATAGCATCTGCTGCCCCGAGGGGCCGGAATTCTTTGTCTGCGCGACCGCCGTGCGGGACGGCAAGGTGCGCATCTTCGAAGGGGATCGGCTTAGCCCCGGGGCGATCATGGCGTCGGCCTGCCTGCCGACGATCTTTCAGGCGGTCGAAATCGAAGACCCCGAAACCGGCCAGATCGGCGCCTTCTGGGATGGCGGCTATTCGGGCAACCCGGCGCTGTTTCCGCTATTCAAATCAAGCCTTCCCGATGACCTTCTGATCATCAACATCAACCCGCTTGTGCGCGAGGCGCTGCCGGTGACTCCGCCGGAAATTCAGAACCGTATCAATGAGATAAGCTTCAATTCGGCGCTTCTGCGTGAGCTGCGCGCGATCGAGTTCGTGCAAAGGCTGCTTGAACGCGGCTCGATGGCGCCCGGCGCGATGAAGAAGTTGCGGGTCCACATGATCGGCGACGACTCGTTGATGAACAAGCTGTCGGTGGCGACCAAGATCGTACCCTTTCCGTCGGTCATCTCTCAGCTGAAAGAGGCGGGCCGCAATTCGGCTGATGCCTTCCTGGCCGAACACGGCGACGCCTTGGGAAAACGTCAGACGGCCGACCTGCGATCAATGTTCGCCTGACGGTTCGGAATCACGGCGCAAGACCCCAGAATTGCAGAATTTTCTGCGCTGCGCAGATCGTTCCTTCGGCCATGAAGGGGGCGCTGCCAATGCCGCAGGGGGGCGTTGCGTTCTGGTTGACCGGCACCGCGTGGCCAAGGTCGGGCAGCTCCCACGTTTCCAGGCGGGCATCTCCGGACGGCAGGCGCCAGACGCGCCGCGTTGCGCCGACAACCGTGTCATCGGTTTCCGGAATATCGACAAGATCGGGCTGTAGACCGGTCCATTGATCGACCAACTCGTCAAGGTTGCGGGGCTGCACAGTTTCGTCCGCGCTGCCTTGCCAGATCGACAGCCGGGGCCAGGTTTCGGGCGCGGTTTCAAGCGCATCGCTCACGTAATTCGCCCAAGCCTCGGGGCTGCGATCGACGGGGGCCAAACCGGATTTCACGCCGCAGGCATAGGCAGCGTCGGCGCCGTCCAGGAAGGTACGGGCGCTGCGCAGCACGCTCCACCAACCATCGAACCGACCCCGGGTGCGATTGCAATCAAAGGGCACGCCGGCGATGATCGCGCCCCCGGCAAAGCGCTCGGGGTAGTTGGCAAGCATGACCGCCGTCATGGCGCCGCCCGCAGACAGGCCCATCACATGCACGCGCGACGGATCGATGTCTTCGGCGGAAATCGCATGATCGATCATCTGAAGGATCGACGCGCTTTCGCCGCGGCCGGGCTGGTTGTCATCCTCGTCATACCAGCGAAAGCATCCATTCGGCTGGTTGTCGCTGGTCTGCTGCGGCAGAAGCAGCACGAAGGGGACGGTATCGGCCAGCGCGGCCAGTCCCGTTTCATTGTCGAACGACTCGGCGTCCATGGTGTAGCCATGCAGCGCGACGACCAGCGGCATGTCGTCGACGGCTTCTCCGGGGCGCTGAAGAAACATGCGCAAGTCACCGGGATTGCTTCCGAAATCCGAGATTTCTTCCAGCGCGAACGTCTGGGCGGGCAGGGCTGTCAGGCTGGCGATCAGGCACAGGGTCGCGGGATATCTCATATCGATCCTCCGGCAAACGGCTTGGGCGTATGCCGGCCGAGTTTTCCTTGGGGCGCGGCGCTGTGCAACCCCCGGGGGTCAGGACGCCTTGCGCACGGGCGCCGCGGTCGCCTGGGCATCGGGGCGATCCGGCGGGTAAACCAGCCCGGCAGAGATCACCAGCTTTGCCGCGTCTTCGATTGTCATGTCCAGTTCGACCACGTCTTCAGCAGGGAAATACAGCAGGAAGCCCGATGTCGGGTTTGGCGTCGTGGGCACGAACACCGATACCAGCCCGCCGACCGTATCGGCCCGCGCCGCGATTTCGCCGCGCGCCTCGGTCGAGATGAACCCGATGGCCCAGATCCCCTTGCGCGGATATTGCACGAGGCAGGCCTTTTCGAAGCTGCGCTCGGACTGGGCAAAGACCGTCTCCGCGATCTGCTTGATGCCCGAATAGATCGACCGCACCACCGGAGTGCGCGCCACAAGCGTTTCGCCGAAGCGGATCAGCGAACGCCCGATCAGCCCCTTGGCGACCCAGCCGACCACGATCGTGAACACGAGGAAAAAGATCACCCCGATGCCGCGCAGGTTGATGCCGATGTATTCCTCGGGGTTGAACCTGTCGGGGATCACCGGCAGCACGAAGCCGTCGACCCAGCCGAACAATGTCCAGATCAGCCATATGGTCATGCCCACCGGCATGATCACCACCAGCCCGGTCAGGAAACTGGCACGCAGCGAAGCCAGCAGGCCGCGTTTACGCGGAAGGTCGTCAAAGGGCGTGTTCATCTGGGTCCCGGCACTGGCTTTGCAGCCAACCTAGGGGCTTGGCGGCGGCGCCGCAATGGGCGCCGCGCTGCCGCATGATCAATCGCGGGGCAGGGCGCTGATTTCCCGGGCGATGCGGGCCCCCAGCCGCGCGTTGTTCAGCACAAGTTCGATGTTCGACGCCAGCGAGCGCCCCTCGGTCAGCTCGAAGATGCGTTGCAGCAGGTAGGGCGTCAGCTGCTTGCCGCGGATGCCATGGGCCTGCGCATCCTCGTTGGCGCGCGCGATGATGGGGGCAAGCGTGTCGCGCGGGATCTCGGCGCTTTCCGGGATCGGGTTGGTGACAAGCTGGCCGCCGGGCAGACCCAGTGCGGCCCGCATGGCGGCGGCGCGGGCGATTTCGCCCGGAGTATCCATGCGCAGAGGCGCCCGCAGCCCGGCCTCGCGCGACCAGAAAGCCGGAAGCTGGTCCTGACCGTAGGCGATCACGGGAACACCAAGGGTTTCAAGCACTTCAAGCGTCTTGGGAAGGTCAAGGATCGCCTTGGCGCCGGCGCAGACCACGGTGACGGCGGTCTGGGCAAGCTCTTGCAGATCGGCCGAGACGTCAAAGCTAAGCTCGGCGCCCTTGTGGACACCGCCGATGCCGCCGGTGGCAAAGGTCGAGATTCCGGCGCGCGCCGCCGCGATCATCGTCGCGGCAACCGTGGTGGCGCCGGTGCCGCCCTGGGACATGCAGATCGCCAGATCGGCGCGGCTGAGCTTGGCAACGCCGCGCGCCTGCGCCAGCGCTTCCAGTTGCGCATCGTCCAGCCCGACGCACAGCTTGCCGTCCAGCACCGCGACGGTGGCGGGAACGGCGCCTTCCTCGCGCACGGTATCCTCGACCCGCCGGGCCATGTCCAGGTTCTGCGGCCAGGGCATGCCGTGGGTGATGATCGTGGATTCCAGCGCCACGACGGGCGCACCCTGCGCAAGGGCTTCGGCCACGGGGGCGGACAGGGACAGAAGGGTCATGATGGGATATCTCCGGATACGTATTGCGCGGCGGCTGCCAACGCCAGCGTCAGCGCCTCCGCCCGTTTGCTGCCATTCAGTTCGGCCACGATATGCGCGGCCATGAAGGTGTCGCCGGCGCCGGTGACGCGGGTCACGAGCACCTCTGGCGGGCGCTCTGCGATCAGCCCGTCGGGCGTGGCGTCGCATGCGGCGTTGCCGCCGTCGGTGACCACGGCCCGCGCCGCGCCGCGTTCGATGAGCCTTGCGGCGGCCTGCGGGGCGCTGTCGAACCGCGTCTGGCACAGCAGCCCGGCTTCTTCCAGGTTCACGTAAAGCGTGCCGCGGTTGGCGCGCAGGAACGGCATCAGGCGTTCGGCCTTGCCGGGGCTGGCCGGCGCGATGCGAAGGTCGGACCGGGCCAGCGCGGGGTCGCGGGACACTTCGTCCAGCAGCGCCTCGGTCAGGTTGCCGTCCAGCGCGATGATGCCGGTAAAGGGCGCGCCCGCGTCGCCCAGGGTGCCGTCACGCAGCGGGGCCAGGATGCGCGCGCCGGCGCGTTCCAGCGAATGGGCATCGGCGATGGCCGCGATCAGCCCGTTGGCGCCTTCGACAGCCATGTAACGATCGGTTGGAAGATCCTCGGAGCGATAAAGAAAAGCGGTATCGCAGCCCAGCTGTTCACAGGCCGCGACAAGCTCATCGCCTTCGATATCGCGCCCGATGGCGCTGAGAAGCGACGGTGTCATGCCAAACCGCGCAAAGGTCATCGCGATGTTCAGCGCGACTCCGCCCGGAAGGCGCGTGATGTGGCCCGGAACGTCCGAGCCCTGGCGCATGTGGCTGGCGGACCGGCCGATCACGTCCCAAAGGACGGAACCGATGCAAAGGATTTGGGGAAGCGTTGTCATGGGCGCTTTTTGACCGACGTTGCGGGCGGCGGCAAGCGGTGGTTTTGTCTGGCGGGGAGGCATCTGATGACAGCTTCCATGTTGCAACCAAGTTGAAATGTCACCGGTCTTGCAAAGCAGAAGTGTCACCAAA
>CAXICP010000046.1:0-13171 GCA_964022595.1 uncultured Salipiger sp. | reverse complement strand
CCGCGCCTCGCGCTTGAAGAACCCGCCGGGAACCTTGCCCGCGGCGTAGTATTTTTCCTGGTAGTGGACGGTCAGCGGAAAGAAATCCTGACCCGGCTTCGGCTCCTTGGCGAAGGTCACGTTGGCCATGACCGAGGTCTCGCCCAAAGTGGCGATCACGGTGCCATCGGCCTGACGGGCAACCTTGCCCGTTTCCAGAGTGAGGGTTTCTTCGCCCCACTGCATGGTTTTCTTGGAGATGTTGAACATTTTCGTATCCTGTAAGGGAGCGCTCGCGGGCCTTCCCGCGTCTCCCGTTTTCATGGCGGCCCCATTGCCGCCTCCCCCTGATCCTCTTGCACGCGCCCGGGGGCTGGAAGCGTCACGTCTCAGATGGGGGCGCCATACAGCGTTTTGCGCCGGAAGAAAAGAAAAACCGGCGTGTTTCATGGCCAGATCGCCCCTGAACGGGCGCGGAACGGGCCGCGGGGGGGCGATACCAATGTCGCTGGTGACACCGCCCGCCCCCGCGCGCGACACTTCGCGCCAGGAAGGAGCCCGCCGATGTCTTGCCGCCCTGCCCTGCTGGCGCTGTGCCTTGCGCCGCTGCCGCTT
Source organism: uncultured Salipiger sp. (assembly GCA_964022595.1). Classification (GTDB taxonomy): domain Bacteria; phylum Pseudomonadota; class Alphaproteobacteria; order Rhodobacterales; family Rhodobacteraceae; genus Salipiger. Next base: position 12,577 of record CAXICP010000046.1, on the reverse strand, counting down.
GCCGCCGATCCCATGCCCGTCGCCGTCTTCGACCTGAGCTTCATCAACTTCAGCCAGGAAGTCGAATACGGCGCCAGCAACGCCGCCGAAGAGGCGCGCATCAAGATGCTGTCGGCCCACCTGCGCCAGCGCCTTGCGGACAGCGGGCGCTATGCGCTGATCGACACCGGCGCGCTGGCGCAAAAGCTGGACATGCACGGCGAGGTCTTTACCTGCAACCATTGCGAGGCCGCCATGGCGCGCGAAATCGGTGCCGAGCTGTCGTTTACCGGCGCGGTGCAGAAATTGTCGGTGCTGGTGCAGACGGTGATCCTGCGCGAACGCGACGCGGCCACCGGCGACATCGTGGCGCTGTACCAGACCGACATCCGCGGCAACACCGACATCGCCTGGAAACGCGGGCTGGATTTCCTGATCGACAACCGTGTCCTGACCGAAACGCATTAGCGCGCGTGCCCTTGCCCTTTCGCGCGCCCCGGCCATCTGGTGAAGCCGCAGCATCACCATGACCGGAACATCCGATGACCGTCTTCCAGATCGCTTCGCTGCTGATCGTCCTTGCCGGGGCCTTTGGCGCGATCAACCATTTCGTCTTTCGCCTGCCCTCGTCCATCGGCATCCTGCTGGTGTCGCTGTGCGCGTCCTTCGTGCTGCTGCTGGTCGATCGCATCTTCGGGCTGAACCTGTCCGACCTGGTCCGCGACCAGCTGCTTGAAATCGACTTTTCCGACACGCTGCTGGAAGGCGTTCTGGGCCTGCTGCTGTTCGCCGGGGCGCTGCACGTCAAGCTGGCGGATTTGCGGTCGGTCTGGGTGGCGGTGCTGCTGATGGCGACGCTGGGCGTGGTGCTGTCGACCGCCATCGTGGGGGTCGGGTTTTCCTGGATCACCGGGGCGCCGCTGGGCGTGGCGCTGGTGTTCGGCGCGCTGATCTCGCCCACCGACCCGGTCGCCGTGCTGGGGGTGCTGGGCGGATCGGGGCTGGACAAGACGCTGGAAACGCAGATCGCGGGCGAAAGCCTGTTCAACGACGGCGTGGGCTACGTGGTCTACCTGATCCTGGTGGGTCTGGCCTGGCCTGCCGCCTCGCACGACGCCGAGGCCGCCGGGCTGCTGACCGCGCTGGAACTGTTCGTGCAGGAAGCCCTGGGCGGCGCGGTGCTGGGCGTCGTGCTGGGCTGGCTGGTGTTCCGCGTCATGCGCCACATCGACGACTACCCGCTTGAGGTGCTGCTGACGCTGGGCCTGGCCTTTGGCGGCTACGAACTGGCGCTGGCGCTGCACGTCTCGGGGCCGATCACGGCGGTCTGCGCGGGGCTGCTGATCGGCGATGTCGGCGCGCGCTACGGCATGTCCGAGGAAACCCGCAGATACGTCGATGCCTTCTGGGTGCTGATCGACGAGATCCTGAACGCGCTGCTGTTCATGTTGATCGGGTTCGAGGTCTTTGCCGTGACCTTTCAGGCCGACGTGCTGCTGGCCGGGGCGGCATCGGTGCTGCTGGCGCTGGCGGCGCGGCTGATCGCGGTGTCGATCCCGATCCTGGCGCTGCGCCCCTTCCGCAACCAGGTCAGGGGCGTGATCCCGATCATGACATGGGGCGGGCTCAAGGGGGGGATATCGGTCGCGCTGGCGCTGGCGCTGCCCGATGACGAATGGAAACCGGTCATCCTGACGGCGACCTACGTCATCGTGGTGTTCTCGATCGTGGTGCAGGGGCTGAGCATCGGCAAGCTGGCCCGCCGCCTTGCCGGGCCGGGCTGAAACGCGAAACGCCCGCTTCGATGGAAGCGGGCGCACGCAAATTCGGGTGGGACCAGCGGCCCCAAGCGGTCATCGACGGATGCCGAGGCGCTTGATCAGGTCCTGGTACCGGGCTTCTTCCTTGCCCTTGAGGTAGTCCAGCAGCTTGCGGCGCTGTGCCACCATCATCAGAAGGCCACGACGCGAGTGGTTGTCCTTCTTGTGGGTCTTGAAATGCTCGGTCAGCGTGGTGATGCGGCTGGTGAGGATGGCCACCTGGACTTCGGGCGAGCCGGTGTCGCCTTCCTTGGTGGCGAATTCCTTCATCAGGCGGTTCTTTTCTTCGACGGTGATCGACATCGGGGTCTCCTTTGGGTTTGTGTGAATGGCGCAAGCCGGGATGTCGTCCAGCAGGGCCCGTGGAGAGTACCGTCGCGGCGCACCGCGGCGGATGCGCGCGTATAGGGTGATTCCGCGCCCATGGCAAAGGAAAAGCACCCCCGCCCCGCCCGCGCGCCCGATTGACACCCCCGCGGCGCGCGCGCAGGTTCGCCCCGAAACAGCACAAGGACCCCGCGTCATGGATATCGCCCGCATCGAAGCCGCCGCAGCGCGCCTGTCAGGGCACGCCCGCCGCACGCCGCTGCTTGGCTCGCCCTTCCTAGACGAGATCGCGGGCCGGCGCGTGCTGGTCAAGGCCGAATGCCTGCAGCACACCGGCAGCTTCAAGTTCCGCGGCGCCTGGTCGGCGATCTCGGCGCTGCCCCCGGCCGAGCGTGCGCGCGGGATCATCGCCTTTTCATCAGGGAACCACGCGCAGGGCGTGGCGGCGGCGGCGCGGCTGCACGGGGTGCCCGCCGTCATCATCATGCCCGCGGATGCGCCGGCCGCCAAGGTCGCGGGCACGCGCGGGCTTGGGGCCGAGGTGGTGCCCTATGACCGCGCCACCGAAGACCGCGACGCCTTGGGCGACCGACTGGCGCGCGAGCGGGGGCTGGTGCTGATCAAGCCCTTCGACAATCCCGAGGTGATCGCCGGCCGGGGCAGCTGCGGGCTGGAAATCGCCGAACAGGCCGCCAGTGCCGGCGTCGAAGACGCCGACGTGCTGGTGTGCTGCGGCGGCGGCGGGCTGACCTCGGGGATCGCGCTGGCGCTTGAGGCGCGCGCGCCCGGCCTGCGGGTGCGCCCCGCCGAACCCGAAGGGTTCGACGATGTCCGCCGATCGCTTGCCTCGGGGCGGATCGAACGCAACGCGGCGATGTCGGGGAACATCTGCGATGCCATCGTCACGCCGCAACCGGGCGAGCTGACCTTTCCGATCATGAACCGCCTGTGCGGGCCGGGCCTTGCCGTGACCGAAGACGAGGCGCTGCGCGCCATGGCGCTGGCCTTTCGTCACCTCAGGATCGTGGCCGAACCGGGCGGCGCTGTGGCGCTGGCGGCGGCGCTGTTCCGGGGCGATGCGCTGCAGGGCGACGCGGTGATCTGCACCGTGTCCGGCGGCAACGTCGACCCAGCGGTGTTCGCCCGGGCGCTTGCCCTGGTCTGACGGGGGCGCCGCCTAGCCGTCGGTGTCGATCCAGATCGTCACCGGCCCGTCATTGACCAGCGCCACCTGCATGTCCGCGCCAAAGCGCCCGGTGGCGACCGGCACATCCAGCGCCTGCAGCTGCGCGGCAAAGGCTTCGTACAATCGCTGCCCGTCTTCGGGCGCGGCGGCGGCGGAAAACCCGGGGCGGTTGCCGCTGCGCATGTCGGCGGCCAAGGTGAACTGGCTGACCACCAGCGCGGCGCCGCCCACATCCCGCAGCGACCGGTTCATCCGGTCCTGATCGTCGCGAAAGATCCGCAGCTTAGACACCTTGGCCGCAAGCTTTGCCGCTTCGGCGTCGGTGTCGCCCTGCATGGCACAGACAAGCACCACCAGCCCCGGGCCGATTTCGCCCAGCACCACGCCGCCGACACTGACCCGCGCTTCGCTGACGCGCTGGACAAGTGCCCTCATGCGTTGCCGCCAAGCTCGCTGTCCCAGGGCGGGTTGGCGCCGGCGCGCGACACGGTCACCGCCGCTGCCGCCGCGCCCAGCATCACAGCCGGGCGAAGGTCTTGCAGCGACGCCGCGCGCACGGCCCCGCGCGACAGCAACCCGGCGCGCGACAGACCCGCAAGCAGGCCCGCGTTGAACGTATCGCCCGCGCCGACGGTGTCGACCACCTGGGCCTTGCGCGCGGGCACCGCCATTTCGCCCTGCGCCGAAACCGCGACCACCCCGTCGGCGCCGCGGGTTTCCAGCACCAGCGCGGCGCCCCCGTCGATCAGCGCGGCGGGGCTGGTGCCCAGCCACTGCATGTCCTCGTCCGAGATCTTGACGATGTCGGCGCGCCCCAGCATGTCCGCCAGCCGGGCGCGATAGCGCGCCTCGTCCCTGACAAAGCCGGGCCGGATGTTCGGATCCATCATCACCAGCCGCTCGCCCGCGCGAGCGCACAGCGTGGCATAGCTGTCCGCGCCCGGTTCCGACACAAGGCTGATGCCGCCGAAGAACAGCGCCTCGACCTGCTCGGGCAGGTCGGGCAGATCCGCCTCGGTCAGCATGCGCCCGGCGGTGTTCTCGTCGTAAAACGCGTATTGCGCCTGCCCGTCGGTCAGCGTCACGAACGCCAGCGTTGTCGGGCGGGCGCTGCGCGGGGCAAGCGAGGCATCCACCTGGCTTGCCGCCAGCGCGTCCCATAGCACCTGCCCGAACAGGTCCGTCGACAACCCGCCCAGATAGCCGGCGGGCGCGCCAAGCCGGCCCAGCGCGATGGCGGTGTTGAACACCGATCCGCCCGCGACGGGGGTGAACGCCGGCTCGCCCGTGGTGGCGGCGCGCGGCAACATGTCGATCAGCGATTCTCCGCAGCACAGGATCATCGGGCGGGTCTCCTTCGTCCGTTAGCGCCGCAACCTGCCCCGAACACGCGCGCGGGGCAAGCGCAGAAAGCCGCGCCACTTGACCAGGATCATGGTCCGGGCCGGGGCGCGGGGCTAGAATCGCGCCATGCAGGAAGATGACGCGACCGCGCGCCTTCCGGCAGGAGGAGCATGGCGATGATCCTTCAGGGCACCGCGCCGGGGCGCCGCATGCGCGGACCACCGAGGAGCGGCCGGGCCCGAAGATCGCGGAGACGGCGCAAACGGGCACATCAGGCGGAGATCCCCATCCCGTCTTCCCCAACGCCGGTTCACCGTCGTCGCCGTGAACGGGGCGGGCAGCGATGTCCGCCCCGGCTTGTCACGGGCCCCTGTCCGGCCCCCTGTCCGGCCCGCGCCCGCATCACTGCGAGATCGACAGCACGTAGCCCACGATGCCCGCGACGATCAGCCCGGCGATCACCGCCAGCGCGATCTTCCAGGTGGACCACGGGCGTTCGCCCTGCACCCGCCCGGTGGTGCCGTTGACCACGAAGCGAAAGGTGTCGCCCTTGTACTTGTAGGCCGCGACCCAGACCGGCAGCAGCACATGCTTGAAGGTCACCGCCGACACCTGCGTGTCCAGCGCGCGGATGCGCTGGCGGTCGCCGCCGATGTCGAATTTCACGTCCCGTTCGATCTGGCGATCCATCGCCGCCCGCGCCTCGCGGTAGCCTTCGTCAAGGTCGACCTGGTAGCCCTCGGCGCGGAACCCGGCGAGGAATTCCGGGCGGTAGGGTTCCATCCGGCTAAGATCCCAGGGTTCAAGCGCGTCGGTGTATTTCTTCGGCAGGCTGCGCGAGGCCAGCACCAGCACATCGTCGAAGAACCGCGTCACCCGCCCGGAAACCGCCCTCCAGCGCACCTTGGCCACGCGCACCGTCTGCATCTTGCCCTCGCGCATCACCTGGCGCGTCTCGTGGTAGACCGTGCCGCGCTCGCCGCGATAGGCGGTGGCGGTCTGCGCATCGAAGGTCCAGAACGGCACATAGATGCCCTGCATCCTGCGCCCCTTGCGCGCGTAATCCTGCAACCCGTTCGGCGCGAACCACAGCCCGCCCAGCCAGTCGTTCATCGCGCGCCGCGCCCCGGCCTCGTCCAGGGCAAAGGGCAGCAACCCGCGCGGCTTGATCTGCCGGTGGGTGCCGGTGCCCGCCACCACGGGCGTGGCGCAGAACGGGCATTCCGACGCATGGGTGTCGGGGGCGAATTCCACCTCGGCGCCGCAATTGGGGCAGCGCGTGACCTGCAGGTCTTCCATTTCCTGAAGCGGCAGAAGGTTGTCGATGGCGGCGCGGAAATCCATCTCGCGGATCGAACCGCCCCAGGGGCCGGCATCCTCGACGGGCTTGACGTGGCCGCAGTGGTCGCATTGCAGCTCTCCCCTGGCCGGGTCAAAGCGGTAATCCGCCCCGCATTGTTCGCAGGGAAAGCGGTGTTCCTCGTTCATGCGGGCCCCTTCGGTCGATGCGCGGCTGATGCGGACGGCGCGAGCCTAGGCCCGTTGAACTGCCAAGGAAACCCGGTTTTCCTGCCCGCCCGGGCGCGCTAGGCTGACCCCGGAAACAACAAGGCGGGCGGCAACATGGCACGCAAGGTCTGGGCGGGCGCGGCGGCCCTTGCCGCGGCGCTGATCGGGGGCGCGGCAGCAGCCGGAGATGTCACCTACAGCTTCGACTGGCAGGGCGCGGGCGGCTACCGGATGCGCGGGGCGATGTCCTTTGACAGCGCGTTGCAGGGGGCGCCCGAAATCCACGCACCCGACCTTACCTGCTTTTTCATCGAAGGCACGCATGACAGCGCCCCGATCGGCCGCTGGGCGCTGGGAATGCTGACCGAGCGCACCACCTGGGCGCTGACCTTCCTGCCCCGCGCGGGCGCCTTTGCCGTCTACGGCCCGCAGCACCCGATGCCCCAGGCCTGGAACATGGACGGTTTCGGCACCGATTGCGGCGCGGGGGGCTTTGGCTTCAACATCGGCGATGCGGCGCAGGACCTGTGCGTCGACGGGCGCCTTGTCATCGGCTCGCAGGTGGCGCCCGATCGCCCCTTCCCCGCCGCGCCGGACCCGGATGTCCGGTTCCCGCCCGACGCCTGCATGGGGCCGGACCTGCTAAGCGCGCTTGACCTCAGCCCGCGCCCGGCGGGGGCGGCGGCATCACGGTGAAAAGCTGGGCCAGCTCGGCCACGTCCTCGGCCCGTTTCCAGCCGTCCTGCCCTTGCGTCCACACGAAAGTGTCGCGCGACAGCGACCCGTCGGTCACCATGCGCCCCAGCCGCGCCTTGCTGAACGGGCCCGAGGTCTGGCCGTTTTCCGCAAGGTGCCACACATGTTCCACCGGGGGCGGCGGAGGGGGCGGGGGCGCCGCCGCCGGGCGCGCGCCCCAGGGGCCGGCCTGCGCCGCCCCCGTCATCTGCGCGCCCATCGCCATGCCAAGCCCCGCGCCAAGCCCGGTGCCCATGGCATCGCCCGCGGCCGATCCCGCCTGCCCCAGCGCCTCGGCCGCCTGGAATTTCGTGTAGGCATCAAGGTTGCCGATCACCCCCATCGAGGTGCGCCGGTCCATCGCCTTTTCCACCGCGTCGGGCAGCGAGATGTTCTCGATATAAAGTTCGGGCAATTCCAGCCCGTATTCCGCGATGGTCGACGAAATCCCCGCCGCCAGCATCCTGCCCAGATCCTGCGTGTTTGCCGCCATGTCCAGCACCGGAATCCCCGACCCGGCGATGAGGCGGGAAAATTCCTGCACGATGATGTTGCGGATCTGGAAGCTGATCTCGTCGCTGGTGAATTCGCCGTCCGTGCCGACGATTTCCGACAGGAACCGCGCCGGGTCCGCCACGCGCACCGAATAGGTCCCGAAGGCGCGCAGCCGCACCGGCCCGAACTCGGGATCGCGGCAGATGATCGGGTTCTTGGTGCCCCATTTCAGCCCCGCCATGCGCGTGGTGTTGACGAAATACACCTCGGACTTGAAGGGCGAGCGAAACCCGTGATCCCAGTGCTGAAGCGAGGTCATCACCGGCATGTTGTTGGTTTCAAGCATGTACAGGCCCGGCGTGAACACGTCGGCAAGCTGCCCCTCGTGCACGAAGACCGCCGCCTGCCCTTCGCGGACGGTCAGCTTGGCGCCGTACTTGATCTCGTGCCCGTAGCGTTCAAAGCGCCAGACCATCGTGTCGCGGGTGTCATCCACCCAGTGGATCACGTCGATGAACTGGCCCGAAAGGAAATCAAGAATGCCCATTGCGGCCCCCGGTCAACACTGCTGCGTGGTCCAACTTAACGACGCGCCCGCCGGGCACAAGCACCGCAGGCACGAAATGCGCGCGTCAGGTGCCGCCCAGAAGCTCGGCCGCGCGCTGCCTTGCGATTGGGCGCACCTGGTCGGCGGTCATCCCGGCGGTGATGGCCGGATCGTACAGCAGCCGCAGCAGCATCTCGTCATGGCTGGTCAGCAGGGCGAATTCGTCGTCGTCGTTGAAGATCGACGGGCGCGCGCTGGGGGAATCATTGCCCAGCCCCAGCCCCTGCGCGATTTCCTCGTGAACGCAGGACTGGCGCAGCAGCTCGGGATGTTCCGACCGGATCACGGCGATGGCGTCGCCATAGGCATAACCGCCCCGTTCCTCGGAAAAGGCGATGACAAGGCAGTGGATCGACCGGGGCAGATCGTGAAAGATTTCAAGCGCCGCCGGGTTCACGTCGGGCACCAGCGCGCGGATCCGGGGGGCAAGCGTGTCCTTGTCATCTTCGGACACGAAAAGAACGTGGAAATTGGCGCCCCCACCGGTGACGGAAATCGGATGGCCGGTGATGCGCGCCAGCCGGTTGACGTACTGGATCACCATGTTGCTGTCGCTCACGCGCTGGTCCTGTGGCACGTGTTCGCCGAATTCGATGGTCACCCGGACGGGCTGTTCCCATTTCTTGATCTGGCCCAGCTTGCCGTCCGATGGGCGCAGGCCGGCCCCGCGTTCGTATTCCTCGGCCAGCGCGATGCGTTCGAAATTGCGCAGCAGCATGGTGTCGGTAAAGGGCGTGTCCGGCCCGCCGCCATCGGTGCGCAGCAGGCCCTGCGCCAAAAGGTCGGACTGGATGCGCGCGTAATAGGTTTCAAGATCGCGGCTGGCCAGTGACCGGCGCGGCTTTTCGGGCTCGGGGGTCGGCGCCTCGGGGCTGACCGGGCCGGGCCGCGCGTTCGGGGCCACGGAGGTTTCGCGCGGGGCAAGCGTCGAGCCGTCGCAGGCCGCAAGGCCCACGAGCGCTGTGCACAGCAGCAGATGGCGCAGCCCCGCGCGCATGGATCAGGCCGCCCCGGGCACGGAGGTGCCGGCGGTGTCGCCCACCCCGTCGCGCCGCGCCTTGGCCGATGCCAGCGTGTCGCGCAGATCGTGTTCCATCTTTTTCAGCTCGTCCTCGGCCTTGGCGCGGCGGGCCTTGCCCTCGTCCGCGATGGCAAGGCTTTCCTGGATGGTGGCGATCAGGTCGGCATTGGCCTGCTTGACCGCTTCGATGTCGAACACGCCGCGTTCCATTTCCTCGCGGATGACCTTGTTGGATTCGCGCAGGTTCCTGGCGTTGGAGGTCAGCAGTTCATTGGTCAGGTCATTGGCCTCGCGGACCGCTTCCGCGGCCTCGGCAGAGCGCTGGATGGTCACCGCCTGTGCCAGCTGGGTTTCCCACAGCGGCACGGTGTTGACGAGGGTCGAGTTGATCTTGGTCACCAGACTTTTGTCGTTCTCCTGCACCAGCCGGATGGAGGGCAGCGACTGCATGGTCACCTGGCGGGTCAGTTTCAGGTCGTGGACCCGGCGCTCAAGGTCGTCGCGGGCGGCGCGCATGTCGCGCAGCTCCTGGGCGACCATCACCTGATCATCCTCGGCGGCGGCTTTCACCTCCGCTTCCTTGGCCGGGATCACGGTGCTGTCGAGCTCGGCCAGCTTTGCCTCGCCCGCGGCGATGTAAAGCGCCAGTTCGTCATAGAACTGGAGCGTCTTTTCATAAAGCATGTCCAGCGATTTGATGTCCTTGAGCAGGGTGTGCTCATGGCTCAGCAGATTGTCGGTGATGCGGTCGATCTGGCTCTGCACCTTTTCGAACTGGGCGGTGAACTTGGCAAAGGGGGCGGCGCGGCCCAGCAGTTTTTCCCACCAGCTGCGGTCGCGGCGCACATCCAGTTCAGAGACCGAAAAGCCCCGGATCGTGCTGACGATGCTGCGCAGGCTGTCGCCTGCGGGGCCCACGTCCTTGTTGCGCACATCGGCCAGCATCGCCTGGCTGATCTCTTGCAGTTCCGCCTGCGCGGCGGAGCCGAAGGAGACGATCGACTGGGTGTCGCTCATGTCGATTTCCGCCATGCGGGATCTGATCTCGTCGCCCAGGGGCTTGTCTGCCTTTTCCAGCGGGACAACCGCGTTGGCATCGGCGGGTTCGGGCAGGACGAGGGCGGTTACCTCTTCGACCATGCTGCGGGATTGAGTTGCTTTTTCACGAACAGAATCAGACATATACAGGGCTTCCTTGAAAAGTTGGATGAAGGGCGCAGGTCATTTGAGCCGGACCCCTTCACGCGACAGCCGCTCACGCAGCACATCAATTTCGACAGTCAGGTCGCTGCGGTCGTCGAGCAGCGATTTCTCGGTCCGGGCGGCGAAGTTCTGTTCCAGGTCGGTGAGCAGCGCGAGGTAGTCGTCGCGTGCCTGGCTGTCCCGGGTCCGGGCGTAGATATCGGCGAATTTCACGGTCGCATCCCGGGCACCGTGCAGATAGACGCTGAGGTACTTGCGCGCCGCGGTCAGGTCGCGCGGGTCTTCCTCGACAGTGCGGATCAGGGTGCGCGCGGCGTCCTGGAACTGGGTCAGCTGCGCCTCTGCCCGGCGGTCGCCGGCGCGGGCGATGGCGTCGGTCATCTGTGCCAGCGTCTTTTCGGCCTCGTCCACCACCCGGGCCACGCGGTCCTGCTGGAAGGTGTCGATGCCTTCCATCCCCTTGGATTTCAGCGGGTCGATGCCGAAGGCGGCCAGGTGCAGCGCGGCGGCGCAGAGGCCAAAGAGCAAGGGCGCCAGTATCTCCGACAGGCCGTTCTGGTGCGCGGCAACGGCCAGCGCGGTGCCCAGGCCGGCGGCGGCCGCGGCAAAGATCTTGCGCGGCAGGGCCGGACGGCGCGCGACCTTGCGTTCGGCAAAGGCGGCCTCGGCGCGCAGCCCTTCGCGCAGCAGCCAGGCCCCCAGCGCCAGCACGCCCGCGCCAATCATGCCCAGGGTCAGGCCACTTGCCCCGCCGCCAAAGCTGGTGGCCAGCAGCACCACGGGAGGCACGAACAGGATGTTGGCACGCCCGCCCACGGGATCAACGGTGACCCTTGTGCGTGGTGTCGGGGCCGCGGCATTGCCCGGCGCATCGTCGGGGCTGTATTTGCCGCCAAAGCGTTTTGCCATGGTCAGAGCCCCCCCAGCAGGCCGGAGGCGGTGCCGAGCAGCAGGGCGATCAGCGCGACATAGGCGACTTTCTGCAAACCGTTGGGGGCCATCATACCATCCTCTGTCGGGCCAAAGAAAGGCCGGAGGGCGCGGCGGCCCTGATCCACTGTATTGCTCCAGATTGATGCCAGAATGACAACAATGGCAATGATAACGCCCACAGCGAGCGCGAAAAGAAACAATCTGCCCATACCGACCTCACTGCGACGAACATAGGCTGTTTCCCCTGACCTTGCTAGTGCCGCGCCGCGGTGCGGCGTTCGGCGTTGAGCTTGCGGGTATAGCCGGACTGGATCACTTCGACCGCCACCAGGACCATGACCGAGAAATAGAAGGTCGTTTTCGACATCGGCACGACCTCATATCCGAAGAAGCGCAGGGCGAGGTCGGGGTCATGCAAGGCATGGGCGGCGGCCTGGCCGGATTCACCCAGCAGGACAATGCCCACGATCAGCAGGATGAACAGGCCCAGGACCTCGTACATGCGGTTGGTTTCCAGAAAGGCGGTGACCCGGTCCGCCAGCAGCAGCATGGCCAGGCCGGACAGGATGATCGCGGTGGCCAGAACGATGAAGACATCGGTGATCGCCAGTGCAGAAAGCACGGAATCAAAAGAGAAAATCAGGTTCATGAAGACGATCAGCATCACGACCTGCACCGCCGATTTGCCGGATTTCGCATCCAGGTCCGTGCCCAGATGTTCGATCGCCAGCATATGGCTGATTTCCTTGACGGCAGTATAGATGATGAAGACACCGCCGATGACAAAGACCAGCGTGGCAAAATTGACCCCGCCGGTCAGCACACCCTCCCAGTTCAGCACGAAGAAGGGTTCGGCCATGGCGTCGATCAGGCGTATCATGGCAAAGAGCAGCACGATGCGCAGGGCCACGGCGATCACGATGCCCCATTTGCGGACGGCCGCCTGCTGGGCGACGGGCGCGCGCTGGCTTTCGATGGAGATGTAGAGAAGGTTGTCAAAGCCAAGAACGGCCTGCAGGAAGCACAGCACCAGCAGATTGCCCAGGTTCTCGATGGTCAAAAGATCGGTCATGGCGTCCCCCGCTCTGGTTTCGATGCTGTCTTAGGGATTTAGCGGCGGGATGTGAATTGCCTGTGACGGGGAATTTTCGCCGTCGGGTTGCAGGACGCGGGCAGACTTTTCAAAAAGTCTGGTCCGATTTTTTTCAAAAAATCGGTCGGGTGGTTGCGGCAGGGGGCAGGCTTTTCAAAAAACCGGTCAGCGCTTTGGTGGACGGTTTGGTTTCTTCCGCTGCGGGCGCTGCAGGGTTCTTGGCTTTTTCGCCGCCGTGCCGCTGTCATCCGCCAGTTCCAGCCCCAGTTGATCGCGCACGATCTTGCGGCGAATCTCCTCGACCTCTCCGGCTTTCAGCTCGCCC
>CAXICP010000045.1:0-13180 GCA_964022595.1 uncultured Salipiger sp. | reverse complement strand
TGTCGCCCCATGTGACGCAGGCGGTCAGCCGGGGCGCGCTGCTGATCCTGGGGCGGTCCCTGGGCGTGCGCGGCGCGCGCATGGCCGGGCCGGGGGCCTATGTGGCGAACCACACGTCCTGGCTGGACATCTTCGTGCTGAACGCCCGGCGCAACGTATGCTTCGTGTCCAAGGCCGAGGTCGCGGACTGGCCGGTCATCGGCTGGATCGCCCGGCTGGCGGGCGCGGTGTTCATCGCCCGCGATCCGCGCGCGGCCGGTGAACAGCGCGCGCTGTTCGAGGCGCGGCTGATCGGGCGCGACCGGCTGCTGTTCTTCCCCGAGGGCACGTCGACCGACGGGCAGCGGGTGCTGCCGTTCAAGTCCACGCTGTTCGCGGCCTTCTACAGCGACGCGCTGCGCCACGAAATTCAGGTGCAGGCGGTGACGGTGGCCTATACCGCCCCGGATGGCGCGGATGCGCGGTTTTACGGCTGGTGGGGCGATATGGGCTTTGGGCCGCACCTGGTGCAGATGCTGGCCGCGCGGCGCCATGGCAGGGTGCAGCTGACCTATCACCCGCCGGTGCGGGCGGATGATTTCGCCAACCGCAAATCCCTTGCCAGCCACCTGGAACAGCAGGTGCGCAGCGCGCACCCCCATGGCGACAGGTACCGTTAGGCGCTAGCGGATAGCCGCGGCAAGCTGCGCGAGGGCGGCGGCGGGATCGTCCTGCGACCAGATTTCCTCGCCGATGCCGAAGAAATCGGTGACCGGCGCGAAGCGGGCGATCAGCTCGGGGGTCAGCCCGCCCTCGGCGACGACGGGAACCTCGATCACCTGCGACCACCATTCGAACAGGTCGTGTTCGGCAAGCGTGCCATCGCCCAGCGTCTCGCCCGCAAGAGGGCCGAAGCTGACGTAATCCGCGCCGGCCTCGCCCGCGCTCATGCCATCATGGCGCGAGCCGTTGCAGAAGGCGCCGACGATGGCGTCGGGCCCCAGTTCCTTGCGCGCGGCGCGCACGCTGCGCGAGCCGTCGGCAAGGTGAACGCCGTCCAGCCCAAGCCGCTGGGCCAGCATGATGTGGGTGTCGATCACCAGCGCGATGTCGCGGGCATGCGCAACCTCGCGCAGGGCATCGGCGGCGCGCAGGATGCGGTCTTCGTCGCGCGTGGCCAGCGACAGCCGGATGCAGGCGATGTCGGCCGCGTCCAGCACCTTTTGCAGCCCGCCGGGAAACTCCGACAGGTCGAATTCGGGCGGGGTGATGAGGTAAAGCTGGGGGTGGTCGGCGTCGGCCATGGCGGTATTCCTTTGCACGGTCGGGCGTCTATATCGCGATATCGCGCCGGCTGCCAAGGGGGGCAGCGGCAGGGCGGCGGGCCTAGCGTTCGCGTGCCGCCTTTTCCTGCAGCCCCGAGCGCGCCTGCCGGTCCTGCAGGATCGCCATCACGTCGGCCAGCGGCACGGCGCGCGATTTCAGCATCACCAGCAGGTGGAACAGCACGTCGGCGGTTTCCGATGCCAGCCGGGCGCGGTCGCCCTTGACCGCCTCGATGATCGCCTCGATCGCTTCCTCGCCGAATTTCTCGGCGCATTTTTCCGGGCCCTTGGCCAGCAGCTTGGCGGTCCAGCTTTCATCCGCAGAAGCCGCGCTGCGGGCGGCGACGATGGCTTCCAGATCTTCAAGCGTCATCATGACCTCACGGGGATGCCGGCGGCGGCCATGTGGGCCTTGGCCTGGCCGATGGTGAAGGTGCCGAAGTGAAAGATCGACGCGGCGAGCACCGCCGAGGCATGGCCTTCGGTCACGCCTTCGACCAGGTGGTCCAACGTGCCCACGCCGCCCGACGCGATGACGGGGATGTCGACCGCATCGGCCACCGCCCGGGTCAGCGGCAGGTTGAACCCGGCCTTGGTGCCGTCGCGATCCATCGAGGTCAGCAGGATTTCCCCCGCGCCCTTGGCGGCCACGGTGCGCGCAAAGTCCAGCGCGTCGATCCCGGTGGACCGGCGCCCGCCGTGGGTAAAGATTTCCCACTTGCCCGGCGCGACCGTCTTGGCGTCGATCGCCACGACGATGCATTGCGATCCGAAGTGATCCGCCGCCTCGGCCACCACATCGGGGTTGGCCACGGCGGCGGAGTTGAAGCTGACCTTGTCCGCGCCCGCGAGCAGGAGGGCGCGGACATCGGCCACCGTACGCACACCACCGCCCACCGTAAGGGGGATGAAGCACTGTTCGGCGGTGCGGGTGACCACATCGAACATGGTGCCACGGTTTTCGTGCGTTGCGTGAATGTCCAGGAAGGTGATCTCGTCCGCGCCGGCGGCGTCATAGGCGCGCGCGGCATCGACGGGATCGCCCGCATCGCGCAGGTCGACGAAATTGACGCCCTTGACCACACGGCCATCGGCGACATCGAGACAGGGAATGATGCGGGTTTTCAGCATGGGCGCCTTATGGCGTGGAAGCCGGGCCGGGGAAAGGGGGCAATGCGGCCCGGGGGGATGCAGGCGCGCCGGGGTGTCGGATCGCTGCCACACCCGGCCCGGGAAAGGGGGCGCGATCCGCCCGGCGCAGGGGGCGCCGGGCGGTCAGGCGGGTCAGCGCCAGCCCAGTGCGGGGGCGATCTGGGTCAGGATCGTGCGCATCACGTGCACGTTGTAATCGACCCCCAGCATGTTGGGCACGGTCAGCAGCAGGGTGTCGGCCTCGGCGATGGCCTCGTCGGCCTTGAGCTGTTCGATCAGGCGCTCGGGCTCGTCGGCATAGCCGCGCCCGAAGATCGACCGCTGCTCTTCGATGAACCCCACCTGATCGCTTTCCTTGCCGCGCCCGAAATACCGCCGATCCATGTCGGTGGTCAGGGCAAAGATCGACCGGCTGACCGACACGCGCGGCGTGCGGGCGTGACCGGCAGCGGCCCAGGCATCGCGGTAGGCGCGGATCTGCTCGGCCTGCTGGATGTGGAACGGCTCGCCCGTCTCGTCATCCTTGAGCGTCGAGCTTTGCAGGTTCATACCCATCTGCGCTGCCCAGCGGGCGGTGGCGTTGGACCCGGCGCCCCACCAGATGCGATCGCGCAGCCCCTCGGACAGCGGCTCGATCCGCAAAAGCCCCGGCGGGTTGGGGAACATCGGGCGCGGGTTGGGCTGGGCGAACCCCTCGCCCCCAAGCAGGTGCAGGAAGGTTTCCGTGCGCCGGCGCGCCATGTCGGCGGCGCTTTCGCCCGGTTCGGGCGCGTGGCCGAAATGCTTCCAGCCGTCGATCACCTGCTCGGGCGATCCGCGCGACAGGCCAAGCTGCAGCCGTTCACCGGAAATCAGGTCGGCGGCGCTGGCATCCTCGACCATGTAATGGGGGTTCTCGTAGCGCATGTCGATCACGCCGGTGCCGATCTCGATCTTGCTGGTGCGCGCACCCACCGCCGCCAGCAGCGGAAAGGGCGAGGCCAACTGGCGCGCGAAATGGTGCACGCGGAAATAGGCGCCATCCATCCCCAGCTCTTCGGCGGCGACGGCCAGCTCAATGCTTTGGGTCAGCACGTCCGCCGCGGTCTTGACCGCCGAGCCGTGGGTGGGCGACCAATGCCCAAAGGACAGAAAGCCGATGCGTTTCATGTTCCCGGTCTCCTTTCGTGTTGCTGTGCAGATAGGGGCGCGCCGCCCCTGCGCACAATCCGCCAGCGCCGCACCGCATCTGTGCAAACCCGCGCCAAGGCGCTATCTGCTGCGGATGGATAACAGATTCGAGATATTTCTCGCCTGCGCGCCGGGCCTTGAAACGGCACTGACCGCCGAGGCCAAGGCCCAGGGGTTCGGCCCGCTGCGCCCCATGGCGGGCGGCGTCGCCTTCGATGGCACATGGCGGGACGTCTGGCGCGCCAACCTGCTGCTGCGCGGCCCCTCGCGGGTGCTGGCGCGCATCGGCGGCTTTCCGGCGGTGCATCTGGCGCAGCTTGACAAGCGGGCGCGGCGGTTCGCCTGGGGCGACGTGCTGCGCGCCGATCAGCCGGTGCGCGTGGAAGCGACCAGCCTGCGGTCCAAGATCTACCACGAGGGCGCCATCAAGGGGCGGATCGAACGCGCCATCACCGAGGAATTCGGCGCGCCGGTGGCCGATGACGGCGTGCGCCTGATGGTGCGGATCGAAGCGAACCTCGTGACCTTTTCCGTCGACACCTCGGGCAGCCCGCTGCACCGGCGCGGCTTCAAGCAGGCGGTCGGCAAGGCGCCGATGCGCGAGACGCTGGCCGCGCTGTTCCTGCGCAGCGCCGGCTATCGCGGGCAGGAACCGGTGCTGGACCCCATGTGCGGGTCGGGCACCTTCGTGATCGAGGCGGCGGAAATCGCCTGCGGGCTGGCCCCGGGCCGGGCGCGGGCCTTCGATTTCGAACGCCTTGCGGGGTTCGACCCGCAGGTCTGGGCACAGATGAAGGCGGACGCCGCGCCGCGCCCCTGCGATCTGCGCTTTTACGGCTCGGACCGGGACGAGGGCGCGGTGCGCATGGCCACCGCCAACGCGCAGCGCGCGGGCGTGGATCACATCGCCGGTTTCGACTGCCGCTCTGCCACCGCGATCGAACGGCCCGAAGGCCCCGCGGGGCTGGTGATGATCAATCCGCCCTATGGCGAGCGCATCGGCAAGCCCGGCCCCCTGCACGGGCTGCACCGCGACATGGGCGCGGCGCTGATGGACCGGTTCCGGGGCTGGCGCGTCGGCATCGTGACGACCGAGGCGGGGCTGGCCCGCGCCACGGGGTTGCCGTTCAAGCCCGCCGGCGCGCCCGTGGCGCATGGCTCGTTGCGGGTCCGGCTGTACCAGACCGGGCCGCTTTGACGACGCGGGGCTTTGTGCGCGGGCGATCTTGCGCTACATTCGGGGCATGATACGCGCCATCACCCTTGCCCTCACGACCTGCCTGCTGGCCCCGCCCGCCCTTGCGCAGGATGACGAAGGCGGGCGCATGAAGCGCGGCGCGCAGATGTTCCTGGAAGGGTTCATGGAAGAAATGGGCCCGGCGCTGCGCGGCCTTGAAGGGCTTGCCAGGGACGCCGGGCCGGCGCTGCAAAGCTTCGCCCAGGAAATGGGCCCCGCGCTGAGCGATCTGATGGACGAGGTGCAGGACTGGTCGGTTTACGAGCCGCCCACCATGCTGGACAATGGCGACATCATCCTGCGCCGCAAGGAACCGCTGACGCCGGACCCGGACAGCGAGGCGGAACCGCCGGTCGAGCCGCGCGAACGCAAGGGGCTTCCGCCGCTGGATGGCAACAAGATCGACCTTTAGGCCGATCGCGCCCCTTCAGACGTCTTCGGCGCGCGTGACCTTGGTGTCGGTCGCATCCAGCACCCGGCCAAGCGCGTTGAACCGCGCCTCGGCCACCTCGCCGAACAGCGCGTTGCTTTGCGGGGTCAGCCGCAGTGTCAGCACCCCGGAGTCCCAGCGCAGCGATGCGGCTTCGCCGGCGCTGTCGTCGGGCATCCACAGCATGGCGCCAAAGCGCATCGCCTTGCCCAGCGTTTCGGCCTTGCGCTGACTTGCCTTGTCGATCAGTTCGAACAGGTCCTCGAACGGCATGCCTTCGCGCTTGTTCTTGTAGCGGTGCAGCAGGGCCAGCCCCAGGAACACGCGTTCGGGATGGTCCAGCCCGCTAAGATCGGCCTGCGTGACATTGTCGAAACAGGTCTGCGCGCGGTAATCGGGGTGGGCGCGCCAGCTGACGTCGTGCAGCAGGCAGGCCGCCTTGACCAGCCGCAGCGTGGCGATATCCGCATCCTGGAACAGGGGCAGCACGAAATTGTACAGCGTCTTGCCGAAACCGGGGCGGCGGGCGTCCTTGGCTTCGGAAAAGCGGCAGGCCTCGACCAGCGGGTCGCGGTCGCGCAGCTTTTGCGGCATCTGTTCGTACAGCATACCTTCGCGGATGCCATAGGACGAGATGGCGATCTCGGACGGTTCGAACACGCGGATCAGCTCGGCCAGCACCTCGGCGGCGTAGGGTACAAGGCTCATCCGCGCGGAGGAAATGGAACACTTGGCCCGCAGCGCCTCTAGGTCGGATTTCTCGATGAATTTCAGCGTTTCCAGCACCGCGTCGCAATTCATCCGGTATTCGTGCAGCACATGCAGCGGATAGCCGCGCCGTTCCATGTCCAGGCGGGCGATGGCGCGCCACGACCCGCCCACCAGAAAGACACGCCCGCCGGTCCACTGCATCTTTTCGGCCAGCGCGGCCACATGTTTCTGGATATGCTTTTCGCGCGCCTTGCGACCGCCTTCGATATCCTTGAACCGCAACGGCCCCAGCGGAGACGTGTGACGCCGGCCCACCTGGCCGCCCGACAGCTCGGCCAGTTCCATGGACGAGCCGCCGATGTCGCACACGATGCCCGTGGCGCCCGGCCAGCCCAGCAAGACGCCCTGCGCCGAAAGGCGGGCTTCTTCCTCGCCGTCGATCACCCAGATCTTCAGACCGGTTTCCTGTTCGATCTGCGCGCGGAAGGCGGGGCCGTCGCTGGCCTCGCGCATGGCGGCGGTGGCCACGGCGGTCAGGGGCGGCAGGCCCATGCCCGCGGCCAGCGCCTGAAAACGGCGCAGGGCGGAAAGCGCACGATCCTTGCCAGACGGGTTGAGCTTGCCGGTTTCGGCCATGCCGGCGCCAAGCCCGCACATCACCTTTTCATTGTAGAAATAGGCCGGGCTGCGCGCGGCCCCGTCGAAGACCACAAGGCGGACCGAATTCGATCCGATGTCCACGACGCCGACGCGCGCAAGGCGCCGTGCCTGAGGGTCGTCGAAGATCGGGCGACCAAACGGGCCCCAATCGGTCGTCGTATCGCCCTGGGCGGAATCGGGTTGTCCGTCCATGTGCATCTCCGGCTGCCACTGACGTCTCCCCTAGCACGCAATGCGCTTAGCGCGAAAGGGGGTGCCGCAGGGGAAGCAACGTCAGTCGCGGCCCTGAATGCCCCGCGCAGCCGCCGCGCGGGAAGGCGCGGCGGCGGGCAGGATCAGCGGAACAGCCCAAGCAGCGCCGAAGGGGCGTTGTTGGCGATGGACAGCGCCTGCGTGGCAAGCTGCTGTTGCACTTGAAGCGCCTGAAGCCGGGCCGAGCTTTCCTCGAGGTTGGCATCGGTCAGGGTGCCGATGCCCGAGGTCATCGCATCCATCAACGTGTCGTTGAAGTTGCTTTGCGTCTCCAGCCGGTTCTGGTCGGTGCCGAAGGCAGCGGCCGCCGAGATCGAGGTTTGCAGCAGGGATTCGATGCTTGCCAGCGCCTCTTGCGCGCCAGCCGCGGTCGACACATCGAGGGTCGCAAGCTGTTCGAGCCCGCCGCCGATGGTGTTGTCCGCATCCGCGTCCAGCACGTTAAGCGACACCTGTAGGGTATCGGTCCCGGTGGTGGCGTTGGAACTGAGCTGAAGATCGGTGCCCGAGGCGGTCATGCCCAGCAGCGATTCGTCGATCCCGTTGCGCGCGGCGTGGCTGGCCCAACGCCCGGCCAGTTCGCGCATCACGTCGCCGGCGGTGTCGCCGTCACGCGCCACGTCGGACACCGGCTGCGCCGCCATTTCGGCGCGGGTTTCGGTGGCCCCGGTGGTGGTGCGCAGGTCGGCCTGATCAAAGGAGGAACCATCCGCATCGGTGCCGAAGACGTTCAGCGTGAACGCCATGCCCGCGGCCACGGTGATGCCCGACGCATCGATGGTGCCGGTCTGGGTGGCATTCAGCGTGGCGGTCGCGGCGTCGGCGGTATAGGTGCCGCCCGTCGCGGCGATTTCATGGGCGCCGGTGCCAAGATCCTGGCGCGACACCGACACGTCGACCCCGGAGACGCGCAGCAAAGAGCCAAGCACGGCTTCGCTGCCCGATCCGGCGGTGGTCTGGTCGTTATCAAGCAGGTTGAGCCCGTTGAACTGCGCCATGTCGACCACGGCGCCGATCTGATCGCGCAGGGCCGAGATGTTCGCCTGGATCTTTTCCCGGTCGACGTTCTGTTCCTGCGCCGCGACGACCTTGCCCTTGATGTCGGTCAGCAGGTCGGTGACGGTTTCGGCGGCAGAGCGCGCGACGGACAGGGTCGAAGAGCCAAGCGCAAGGCTGTCGGACACCTGCTTGTAGCCCACGACATCGGCTTCCATCGTCTTGGCAATTGCCCAGACGGCGGCGTTGTCCTTGGATGTTGCGACCTTGCGCCCGGTCGAGATCTCGTTCTGGACGGTCGAGAGGTCGGAATTGATGCTTTTGAGAGTTTGCAGCGCGATGGACGCGCCGTCATTGGTAAGGATGCTGGACATCTTCTAGCCTATGTTGGAGGCGCGCAATTCGCGCGTGGGTGCCAAGATTTTCCATGGCGTCCTGTCCGTCCGTTCGGCCGGAAACGGGTGAATCCTGGAAAGCCTTTCCACCCGTGCCACTCGCCCCCAAGTGCAAGGTCATATTCCCCCGCCGATCTTTACCGCGCCTTAAGGGGCGGTGGCCGGGCAGGGGTCATTTTGCGGCATTTTCCGGGCAGGGTGCAGGGGTTGGGCGCAGGCATGCTAACGCCGCCCCCGCGAAGGGGGCGGCGGTACGGCAGCGCAGCCGTTCGCTTGAATCAGTCGTCGTGGGTCAGCGAGGGAACGTCGCCCGCGCCCGCCGATCCGCGCCCGGACAGCGATGGGTTCTCCATGAAGAACCTGTGGCAGTTGAACAGCGGCTCACCCTCGGAAACCGGGTAGCGGGTAAAGGCGCCCGACGGTTCCATCACCCAGCTTTGCGCCGTGTCGGCAAGGTTTGCCGCCATGATCTGGCTGACGATCTGCGCCTTGACGGTGGGGTTGTTGATTTCGACCCCGGTTTCGACGCGCCGGTTCAGGTTGCGCCCCATCCAGTCCGCCGAGGACATGAACACGCGGCAGCCGTCATGCGGAAGCCCGTTGCCATTGCCGAAACAGGCGATGCGCGAATGTTCCAGGAACCGCCCGATGATGGACTTGACGCGGATGTTGTCCGACAGCCCCTTGATCCCCGGTTTCAGCCCGCAGATCCCCCGGATCACGCAGTCGATGCGCACGCCGGCCTGGCTGGCGGCGTAAAGCGCATCGATCATGTCCGGTTCGATCAGCGAATTCATCTTGATCCAGATCTGCGCCGGGCGCCCGGCGCGGGCGTGTTCCGCTTCGGCGCGGATCAGTTCGATCATCGTCGGCTTGAGCGTGCTGGGCGAGATCACGACGTTTTCCATCCCCTCGGGGCGGGCATAGCCGGACAGGTAGTTGAAGATCTTGGCCGCATCGCGCCCCAGCGCCGCGTCGCAGGTAAAGAATGACAGGTCGGTGTAGATCTTGGCGGTGATGGGGTGGTAGTTGCCGGTGCCCCAATGGGTGTAGGTCACCAGCCGCTCGCCCTCGCGGCGCACCACCTGGGAAATCTTGGCGTGGGTCTTCCAGTCAAGAAAGCCATAGACCACATGCGCGCCCGAGCGTTCCAGTCGGCGCGACTGGCGGATGTTGGCGGCCTCGTCAAAGCGCGCCTTTAGCTCGACCAGCGCGGTGACGGACTTGCCGTCCTCGGCCGCCTCGCACAGCGCCGCGACGATGGGCGAGTTGCGCGAGGTGCGGTAAAGCGTCTGCTTGATCGCCACTACGTCCGGGTCCAGCGCCGCCTGGTTCAGAAAGCGCACCACCATGTCGAAGGTTTCATAGGGGTGGTGCAGCAGCATGTCCTTTTGCGCGATGGCGGCGAACATGTTGCCCTCATGGTCCTGCACGCGTTCGGGCACGCGGGGGGTGAAGGTCGGCCACAGCAGGTCGGGCCGGTCGTCCAGCACCAGTTCCTTGAGATCGGCGATGCCGATCATGCCGTCCAGTTCGATCACCTCGTCGTCGCGCACATGCAGTTCATCCTGCACCGCGCGGCGCAGCGCATCGGGCGCCCCGGCGCTGATGGTCAGGCGCACCACCTCGCCCCGGCGGCGGCGCTTCAGCGCAACCTCGAATTCGCGCACGAGGTCTTCGGCCTCTTCCTCGACCTCAAGATCGCTGTCGCGCAGCACGCGAAAGCCGAAATGTTCCTTGACCCGGTAGCCGGGGAACAGGCTTTCGATGTGCAAAAGCACCACGTCTTCCAGGTAGATGAACCGGAACTCGCCGCCTTCGACGGGCAGGCGCATGAACCGGTCGATCTGGTGCGGGATGGGCAGCAGGGCGGACCGCACGCGGCGATCTTTTTTGCGTTCCAGCTGGATCGCCAGGCAATAGCCCATGTTGGCGATGAACGGGAAGGGGTGCGCCGGATCGATGGCCAGGGGCGAAAGCACCGGGAACACCTGGTTGAGAAACCGGTCCTGCAGGAACACACGGTCGGCGTCGGTCAGCTCGTCCAGCGGCACGATGTCGATGCCCTGCGCGGCCATTTCCGATTCCAGCTGGTGCAGCACCTTTTGCTGGTGGTGCATCAGGCCGCGCGCGACCTCGTTGATCTTTTCCAGCTGCTGGGCGGGGGTCAGCCCGTCGGCGGCGGGGTTGGTGTTGCCCGCATGCGCAAGTTCGCGCAGGCCCGCGACCCGGACGGTATAGAATTCATCCAGGTTGGTGGCCGAGATCGACAGGAAGCGCAGCCGTTCCAGCAGCGGCACGCGCGGGTTCTCGGCTTCTTCCAGCACGCGCCAGTTGAACCCGAGCCAGCTGAGCTCGCGGTTGTAGAAACGGCCGGGGCCCTCGATGTCCAGGTCGGGCATCTCGGTCGCGGCGGGGATCGGGGCGGTCAGGAAATCTGCGGTGCTCATGGGGGGCTTATGCGTTGGAAATTGCAACAGGAACGTGACGGATCATGCGGCCGCGAGCGGGGCAAGGTCAATCGCGGGTTTCGCCCTGGGTCGCGGCGGGGGCGATGCGGCCCAGCACGTCGCGGGCCAGCGCCCGGGTGATGCCCTTGGGGCGCCCCATGGCCTGGGCATCCAGCGCATCCACCAGCGCCTGCGCCGCGCCGAAGCTGCGCGGCATGTGGCGCACCAGGTAGGGGATGACCTCGGGGGCGGGAAGGCAGCCGCGATCGTTCAGCGTCTTGGCGATCACCGCGCCCAGCAGATCGTCGTCGGGGTCGGGCAGCGTGGCGGTTTGCGAGGCTTCCATGCGGCTGCGCAGGTCGGGCAGGGTCAGGCCCCACTGGCGCGGCGGGGCCGAGGCGGTCAGCAGCAGCGCGCGCCCTTCGGCCAGCGCAAGGTTGTGCAGGTGGAACAGCGATTCCTCGGCCGGGCGGTCGGCGGCGATGCGGTCGGCATCCTCGACACAGACGGGCGTGCGCGCCAGCGCGGGAATGTCGGCGCCGGGCAGGTCATGCGCGGGCACGATCACCGCGCCGGTTTCCTTGGCCCACACATGCGCAAGGTGGGTCTTGCCCGCGCCGCGCGGCCCCACAAGGATCATCTTGCCGTTCGGCCAGTTCGCCCAGTCGTCAGCAACGCCACCGCAAGCCCGTTCGAACGCGAGACGTAGTAGTCCTCGCGCCCGAGCGCCTCACGCACGGGCAGGGGCAGGATAAGCTGTCGCGGGCGTGGCATGCCTTGGGTCACCTGTCCGGGTCTCTGGAAAGGCCGGTGTATAGACGGCTTTCCTTGTACTGGTCCACCACGAACCGCATCACGACCCCAATCGCCGCCGCCACCGGCACCGCGACCAGCATGCCGATGAAGCCGAAGATCGAGCCGAACACCGACAGCGCCAGGATCAGCCAGACCGGGTGCAGCCCGACGGATTCGCCCACCAGTTTCGGCGTCAGGAAATTGCCCTCAAGGAACTGACCGAAGAAAAAGATCCCCGCCACGGCGGCGATCCACACCCAATCGCCCCAGAACTGGAACAGCGCCAGCCCGATGGCCAGCGCGCCGCCCACGATCGCCCCCACATAGGGGATAAAGGTCAGCATGCCCGCGATCACCCCGACCACCAGCCCGAAATTCAGCCCCACCAGCCACAGCGCCAGCGCGTAATAGGCCCCAAGGATCAGGCAAACCGACCCCATCCCCCGGATGAACCCGGCCAGCGTGTCGTCGATGCCGCGCGCAAGGTGGCGGATCACCGGCGCATGATCGCGCGGCAGCAAATCGTCGACGCGCGCGACCATGTTGTCCCAGTCCAGCAGCATGTACACCGCCACCACCGGCACGATGACGAACAACATCAGGATGTTGATCACCGACGCGGCCGAGGTCAGCACCGTGTTCACCAGCTCTCCGCCGCGTTCCTTGACGGTGTCGCCCAGCGACGCCAGCGTCTCGCGCACCGGGTTGCCTTCGGTCATCTGCTCGGGGAAATGGGTGGACAGAAACGTCTGAAGGTTGCGGAACAGCAGCGGCGCCGTGTCGATCAGTTGCGTGGTCTGCTTGACCAGCGCCGGCACCACCGCCAGCGCCAGCACCACGAAGATCAGGATCGCGGCGACGGTGATGGTCGCCGTCGCGCCGGCGCGGCTCAGCCCCGCGCGTTCCAGCCTGTCGGCCAGCGGATCAAGGAAATAGGCGATCGCGCTGCCCAGCACGAAGGGCAGCAGCACATCCCCCAGGAACCAAAGCATGACCGCAAGCACCGCCGCCGCGATGCCCCAGTATTTCAGCTGAATACGCACCGGCAACGCCATGTCTCGCCTTTCTGGTGGACCTGTGCCCTTCATCGCGATTTGGAAGCGCGGTTGCAAGGGCGCTCCGCCGCCCCCTTGCCTGAACGCGGCCTTTGGCATACGCCACGCTGAACCCCAAATCCACATGAGGCCCGCGACCCATGCGCCTATCCCGCTATTTCCTGCCCGTGCTGAAGGAAACCCCGTCCGAGGCGCAGATCGTTTCGCACCGCTACATGCTGCGCGCCGGCATGATCAAGCAGGCGCAGGCGGGCATCTATTCCTGGCTGCCGCTGGGCTTCAAGGTGCTGCGCAAGATCGAAGACATCATCCACCAGGAACAGGCCCGCGCGGGCCATATCCCGCTGCTGATGCCGACGCTGCAATCGGCCGACCTGTGGCGCGAATCCGGCCGTTATGATGCCTATGGCGAGGAAATGCTGCGCATCACCGACCGCCAGGGGCGCGATATGCTGTACACGCCCACCGCCGAGGAACTGGTGACCGACATCTTCCGCGCCAACGTGTCGTCCTACAAGGACCTGCCGCTGACGCTCTACCACATCCAGTGGAAATTCCGCGACGAGATCCGCC
>CAXICP010000044.1:0-13333 GCA_964022595.1 uncultured Salipiger sp. | reverse complement strand
GCGCGTTGATCAGCCCGGCGGCGCAGATCACCGCCGTGCCGTGCTGGTCGTCGTGAAACACCGGGATGTCGCAGATTTCCTTGAGCCGCTGTTCGATGATGAAACATTCGGGCGCCTTGATGTCTTCAAGGTTGATCCCCCCGAAGGTCGGCGCCATCAGCTTGACCGCGTTGATGAATTCGTCCGGGTCTTCGGTGTCGAGCTCGATGTCGATGCTGTTCACGTCGGCGAAGCGCTTGAACAGGACCGACTTGCCTTCCATCACCGGCTTGGACCCCAGCGCGCCCAGATTCCCCAGCCCCAGAACGGCCGTTCCGTTCGAGATGACCGCCACAAGGTTACCCTTGTTGGTATAGTCATAGGCCAGTTCCGGGTTGGCGGCGATTTCCTCGCACGGCACGGCCACACCCGGCGAATAGGCAAGGCTGAGGTCGCGCTGGGTGGTCATGGGCACGGTGGCCTGCACTTCCCACTTGCCGGGAACCGGTTCGAGATGAAAGGCAAGCGCCTCTTCCCGGGTGTATTTCATCTTGGCCATGGCGCGTCTCTCCCCTCGCAGGCGGCGTTGTCTCTCCTAGCGCAGGGGGGCGCGCGGCTCAACTGCGCGGTTTTCGCCTTTCATGATGTGACGGGGCTTTGCTATGCCGGGCGCAAACGACAAGGTGGGTAAGCGATGACGACGGTCACGCCGATGATGGCGCAATATCTCAAGATCAAGGCCGATCACCCGGATGCGCTGCTGTTCTACCGGATGGGCGATTTCTACGAGCTTTTCTTTGACGACGCGGCGGCGGCGGCCGAGGCGCTGGACATCGCGCTGACCAAGCGCGGCAAGCATGACGGCGACGATATCCCCATGTGCGGCGTGCCGGTGCATTCCGCCGAAGGCTACCTGCTGACGCTGATCCGCAAGGGGTTTCGCGTGGCGGTCTGCGAACAGATGGAAAGCCCCGCCGAGGCCAAGAAGCGCGGCGCGAAATCCGTGGTCCACCGCGAGGTCGTGCGCCTTGTCACCCCCGGCACCCTGACCGAGGAATCACTGCTGGAAGCGCGGCGCCACAACTACCTTGCGGCGCTGTCCTGCCTGCGCGGCGACTGGGCGATCAGCTGGGCCGACATTTCCACCGGCGCCTTTCACGTCATGCCGCTGGGTCGATCGCGCATCGGCGCCGAACTGGCCCGGCTTGCCCCGTCCGAACTGCTGGTGTCCGAAGCCGTCGACGCAGAACTGCGCGAGGTTCTTTCCGATCTGGGAATTTTTCCCACCGTTCTGGGGCGCGCATCGTTCGACAGCGCCGGCGCCGAAAGTCGGTTGCAAACGTTGTTTCAGGTTCAGACACTTACCGCTTTCGGGAATTTTTCCCGGTGCGAACTTGCCGCCATGGGGGCGCTGGTCGACTACCTGGACATCACGCAAAAGGGGCGCCTGCCGCTGCTGCGCCCGCCGCAAAGCGATGCGGTGTCCACGCTGCTTCAGATCGACGCCGCCACCCGGCGCAACCTTGAACTGACGCATTCCATGAACGGCGGGCGCTCTGGCTCGCTGCTGTCGGTGATCGACCGCACCGTGACGCCCGGCGGCGCGCGGCTGCTGGAACGGCGCGTGTCGTCGCCGTCGCGGGTGCTGCCGGTGATCCACGGGCGGCTTGAAGCGATCGACTGGGCGATGGACACGCCGCTGGCAACCGCCCTGCGCGAGAGGCTGCGCAAGGTGCCCGACCTTGACCGCGCGCTGTCGCGGCTGGGGCTGGATCGCGGCGGGCCGCGCGACCTTGCCGCCGTGCGCAACGCGCTGGAACAGGCCGAGGAAATCTCGGACGCGCTGCCGGGCACCGACCTGCCGCCCCTGCTGGCCGAAGCCCGCGACGCGCTTGGCGGCCATGAGGCCCTGCTGACGCTGCTGGACAGCGCGCTGATCGCAGAACCCCCGCTTCTGGCGCGCGACGGCGGCTATATCGCGCCGGGCTACGACGCCGGGCTGGACGATGCGCGCAAGCTGCGCGACGAGGGGCGCGGCATCATCGCCGGGATGCAGGCCGATTATGCCGAACGCGCCGGGGTGAATTCGCTGAAGATCAAGCACAACAACGTGCTGGGCTATTTCATCGAAACCACCGCCACCCACGCCGAAAAGATGATGTCGCCGCCGCTGAACGACATCTTCATCCACCGCCAGACCACCGCGAACCAGGTGCGGTTCACCACCGTGGAACTGACGGAGCTGGAAACCCGCATCCTGAACGCTGCGGGAGAATGTCTCGAAATCGAGAAACGGCTGTTCGCCGCGCTGCGCGAGGCCATCCTTGCCAGCGCGCCCCAGCTTTCCGCGACCGGGCTTGCGCTGTCGGAATTCGACCTTGCGCTTGGCCTTGCGGATCTTGCGCGGCAACAGGATTGGGTTCGCCCCAAGGTCGACGACAGCCGCGCCTTCGACATCAGCGCCGGACGCCATCCCGTGGTCGAACGGGCGCTGAGCCAGCAAAGCGCGGGCGCCTTCATCGCCAATGATTGCGGCCTCATGCCCACCGGCGATGGTGCCGCCATCACCCTGCTCACCGGCCCCAACATGGCGGGTAAATCGACCTATCTGCGCCAGAACGCCCTGATCGCGCTGCTGGCGCAGATGGGCAGCTACGTGCCCGCGCAAAGCGCCCATATCGGCCTTGTCAGCCAGGTGTTCAGCCGGGTCGGCGCGTCGGATGACCTTGCGCGGGGGCGGTCGACCTTCATGGTCGAAATGGTCGAAACCGCCGCGATCCTGAACCAGGCCGACGACCGCGCGCTGGTGATCCTGGACGAGATCGGGCGCGGCACGGCCACCTATGACGGGCTGTCCATCGCCTGGGCCACGCTGGAACATCTTCAGGCCGCGAACCGCGTGCGCGCCCTGTTCGCCACCCATTACCACGAGCTGACGCAGCTGGGGGGCAAGCTGGACGGCGTCAGGAACGCCACGGTGGCGGTGCGCGAATGGAACGGCGAGGTGATCTTTCTGCACGAGGTGCGCGACGGCGCCGCCGACCGATCCTATGGCGTGCAGGTCGCGCAGCTAGCGGGGCTGCCCAAACCGGTGATCGAGCGCGCGCGCACGGTGCTTGAGGCGTTGGAAAAAGGCGAACGCGACCGGTCTGCGCCCAAGGCGCTGATCGACGATCTGCCGTTGTTTTCGGCCGCCGCGCAATCGGCGCCGGCGCGCTCTGGCCCCTCGGCCGCTGAACAGCGCCTGCTGGAAATCGACCCCGACAGCCTTAGCCCGCGCGACGCGCTTCAGGCGCTTTACGATCTAAGGGCGCTGGCCCAAAACGACTGACGGCGCCCCAAAGGCGCCGTCATGGTCGTATCGCAGATGGATGGCGGCAGGGATGCCCCTGCCCCGGTCCGATCAGGTGGCCGGCATCGAGCTGACGCCGACCTGCGCCGGGCGCAGCAACCGGTCGTGCAGCATGAACCCCGCGCCCGACACCTGGATGATGTCACCGGCCTTGGTCCCGGGCAGCGGCGCTTCGAACATCGCCTCGTGCTGCTGCGGATCGAAGCGGTCGCCCACTTCGGGGGTGATCATCGTCATGCCGTGCTTGGTGAACACGTTGCTCAGCTCGCGCAGGGTCAGTTCGACCCCCTCGATCAGGGCCGGCGCCGCGTTTTCTTCCTTGGCCGCGTTCAGCGCCCGCTGAAGGTTGTCGTAGACGGGCAAAAGGTCACGCGCGAGCCGCGAGCCACCGTATTGCTGCGCCTCGCGGCGGTCCTTGTCGGCACGCTTGCGGGCGTTTTCGGCATCCGCCAGCGCGCGCATGAAGCGGTCCTTGAACTCGTCCCGCTCTGCGCGCAACGCGTCCAGCTCTGCCGCTTCCGTGTCGATCTCTGCCTCGTCCTCGGCATAGGCCTCGGCCTCTGCGTCGGCGATGTCGTCGAGAAAGTCGTCGTTCTTCGGGTCTGCCATGTCCTAACCTCTAGCTCCGCTCGGCAATAAGCTTGCCGACCAGCTGGGCCGTGTAATCCACGATGGGAACGATCCGGCCATAGTTGAGGCGCGTGGGGCCGATGACCCCGACCGCACCGATTATCTTACGATCCGCGTTCATATAAGGAGAGACCACCAGAGAGGAACCCGAAAGTGAGAAAAGTTTGTTCTCGGAGCCGATAAAAATCCGCACGCCATCCCCCGCTTCGGCCAGATCGAGGAATTCGGCAATGTCCCGCTTGCGTTCCAGGTCGTCGAAAAGGCTGCGGATGCGGTCAAGCCCGGCGGTTTCGTCATCGCCGCCCAGCAGATTCGCCCGGCCCCGCACGATCAGGCGGGCCGAACTGTCGGCATCGCCTTCCCAGCTGGCGGTGCCCGCTTCGATCAGCTCGGCGGCAAGGCTGTCGATCTCGCGGCGGCGGCGGTTGATCTCGTCTCCCATCACGCGGCGCAGCTCGGACAGGGTGCGCCCCTCAAGCAGCGCGTTCAGGAAATTCGCCGCTTCGCGCATCGAACTGGGCGTCTGACCGGCGGGCGGCTTGAACAGGCGGTTTTCCACGTTGCCATCGGCAAAAACCAGCACCACCAGCGCCCGGTCATGCCCAAGGCTGACGAATTCGATATGCTTGATGGGCGCCTCGTGCTTGGGCGTCAACACAAGGCTTGCCCCGTGGGTCACGCCCGACAGCGCCGTGCTGACCCGATCCAGAATCCCGCCCACGTCGTCGGATCCGCTGCCGCGCGTGGCGTCCAGTGCCTCGCGGTCCGACACGTCAAGGTCGCGCACTTCAAGCAGCCCATCGACGAACATCCGCAGGCCCATCTGCGTCGGGATGCGCCCCGCCGACACGTGCGGGCTGTCCAGCAGCCCAAGGTATTCCAGATCCTGCATCACGTTGCGGATCGTCGCGGCGGACACCTTTTCGCTTAGCGCACGCGTCAGGGTGCGCGAACCCACGGGTTCGCCATTGTCGAGATAGCCTTCGACCACCTTGCGAAACACTTCTCGCGAGCGGTCATTCAACTCTGAAAGCAGGGTCTTGTCCTGTTTCATCAAGGTGTCCTCCGCTAGAGCGGCCATTAAAGACGACGCGGCGCCGCCGTCAATCGGGGTTGCGGGGCGAGCGGTGCATCAGTATCCCGAAGCCAACCGCAAAAGGGGATGCCGATGCGACCGTCAGGACGAGATTTAAGTGAAATGCGCGCCGTTTCAATCGAAACGGGCGTTGTGAAACACGCCGAAGGATCGTGCCTTATCCGGATCGGCGACACCGCCGTGATCTGCACCGCCTCGCTTGAGGAACGCGTGCCGCCCTTCATCAAGGGGTCGGGCCTTGGCTGGGTCACCGCGGAATACGGGATGCTGCCGCGTTCGACCGGATCGCGCATGCGCCGCGAGGCCGCCAGCGGCAAGCAGGGCGGCCGCACGGTCGAAATCCAGCGCCTGATCGGCCGCAGCCTGCGCGCCGGTGTCGATCGCGTCGCGCTTGGCGAACGCCAGATCACCGTCGATTGCGACGTGATCCAGGCCGATGGCGGCACGCGCTGCGCATCCATCACCGGCGGATGGGTCGCGCTGAAGCTGGCGGTCAACAAGCTGCTGAAGGCGCGCGCGATCACCTCGGATCCGCTGGTGTCGCCGGTGGCGGCGGTGTCCTGCGGCATCTACGCGGGCCAGCCCGTGCTGGATCTGGATTACCCCGAGGACAGCGAAGCCGGCGTTGACGGCAACTTCATCCTGCGCGGCGATGGCCAACTGATCGAAATCCAGATGTCCGCCGAGGGCGCGACCTTTTCCCGCGACCAGATGGGCCAGCTGATGGACCTTGCCGAAAAAGGCGTGGCCGAGCTGGTCGAAGCACAAAAAGCGGCAGTGGCATGACCCGCAAGTTCACCGGCGACCGGCTTCTGGTCGCCACCCACAACGCCGGCAAGCTGGTCGAGATCGCCGATCTGCTGAAACCCTACGGGGTTTCGGTGGTCAGCGCCGCCGAGATGAACCTGCCCGAACCCGTCGAGGACGGCACGACCTTCGTGCACAACGCGCGGCTCAAGGCGCATGCGGCGGCGAAGGCCACCGGCCTGCCCGCCCTGTCCGACGACAGCGGTATCGAAATCGATGCACTGAACGGCGCCCCCGGTGTCTATACCGCCGACTGGGCCGAAACGCCGAACGGGCGCGATTTCGTCAAGGCCATGACCCGCGCCCATGACGAACTTGTCGCCTCTGGCGCGCCGCAGCCCTGGACCGCGCGCTTTTGTTGCACGCTGGTCCTGGCCTGGCCCGATGGCCATGACGAGGTGTTCCCCGGCACGATGGAAGGCCAGGTCGTCTGGCCCATGCGCGGCGATCAGGGGCACGGCTACGACCCGGTGTTCCAGCCGCAGGGCCATGACATCACCTTCGGCCAGATGGATCGGTTCGAGAAAAACCGCATCAGCCACCGCGCTGACGCCTTCGCCAAGCTTGTGACCGGCTGCTTTGCCTGACGCCTCGGACAGCTGGCGCGCAGGGGGCTTCGGGCTGTATGTCCACTGGCCCTTCTGCGAAGCGAAATGCCCTTATTGCGACTTCAACAGCCACGTGGTCGCGCAGGTCGATCAGACCCGATGGGCGCGCGCACTTTCCGCCGAAATCGCGCGATACGGCGCGCTGACCGAGGGCCGGGTGCTGAATTCGATCTATTTCGGCGGAGGTACGCCGTCCCTGATGGCGCCCGAGACAGTGCGCGCGGTGCTGGATGCCACTCGCGCCCACTGGGCCTGGGCCAATGACATCGAGATCACACTTGAGGCCAATCCCCGTTCGGTCGAAATCCACAAGTTCGAAGGCTTTTCCCTCGCCGGGGTGAACCGCGTGTCGCTTGGCGTGCAGGCGCTTCGGCCCGATGATCTGCGCAAGCTTGGCCGGCTGCACGGGGTCGATGATGCAATCCGGGCGCTGGATGTGGCCAAGTCGGTGTTTGATCGCGTGACCTTCGATCTGATTTACGCGCGGCAAGGGCAAAGCCTGAACGCGTGGTGTACCGAACTGACTGAGGCACTAGATATGGCAGGTGACCACCTGTCCTTGTATCAGTTGACCATCGAACAAGGCACCGCCTTCTGGGACCGCTTCCAAGCCGGCGGTCTGCGCGGCCTTCCTGACGAAGATTTGGGCGCAGATCTTTACGTCGCAACGCAGGAAATGTGCGAAGCCGCAGGTTTTCACGCCTATGAGGTGTCGAACTACGCGAAGCCCGAGGCTATGTCGCGACATAACCTCGTGTATTGGCGCGGCGGTGATTATGTCGGCGTCGGACCCGGGGCGCATGGGCGTGTCACGTTGAACGGTCAACGGCACGCCACCGTGGCACGCAAGATGCCCGGCGACTGGCTGAACACTGACGCGCGCGATTCAATCCAGGCGCTGACGCAGGATGATCGCTGGAATGAATTCCTGATGATGGGTCTGCGCCTGTCAGAAGGCATCGACAAGTCCCGTGCCCACGCGATCGGCGGTCAGAAAGCAGAAACGCTCGCGTTGGCTGATCTGATCGATATGGGGCTTATGTGGGAAACCCCCGAACGGTTCGGCGCAACGCTCGACGGCCGGATGGTGCTGAACACGCTGACCGCCGAGCTTCTGTCTGTCTAGCGCCCTACCCTAGCGCGCCGCGCTCAGGATCATGCACAGCGTATCAAGCTCTTCCAGCGACTCGTAGGAAATGGTCAACTTTCCCGTCTCAGTCCCCTGTTTGTGCCCGACCGACACCTTCATCCCCAATGCCGCCGAAAGATCGCCCTCAAGCGCGCGGGTGTCCGCGTCTTTTTCGACCTCGGCAACACGCGGCTGCGGCGAAACTTTCGGACGCTCGGGCTGATTTTCAGCGCGCAGCAGTGCTTCGGTCTGGCGGACGGACAGCTTTTTGCGGATGATCTCTGCAGCAAGGGTTTCGGGGTCGCGCGACGTAACAAGCGCCCTGGCGTGGCCTGCGGACAGTTCGCCATTGCGAACATGTTCCTGAACCGAATCCGGAAGGTTCAGCAAGCGCAGAAGGTTCGCGATGTGCGAACGGCTTTTACCCAAGGCTTCGGCGATCTTTTCCTGAGTATGCCCGAACTTGTACATCAGGGCCTTGTAGCCGGCCGCTTCTTCGATGGCATTCAGATCCGCGCGCTGAATGTTCTCGATGATCGCGATTTCGAGCGTTTCCTGATCGTCAAGCTCGCGCACGAGAACGGGAATCTCATGAACTTGCGCCAGTTGGGCGGCACGCCAGCGACGCTCGCCGGCGACGATCTCGAACTTCTCCGGGTCCGAGGGCGCAACGCGAACGATCAAAGGCTGAATGATGCCCTTGGCCTTGATCGATTCCGACAGTTCGGTCAGCTGGGCGTCGGTAAAGGTTCTGCGCGGCTGATCCTTGTTCGGGATGATCTTTTCGATCGGCACAAGACGGTCGGGCGTCTTCGGGGCGACCTCAGGTTCCACCCGCCCCGGCGCGATCTCGACATCGGACATCAAGGCCGATAGCCCGCGACCAAGCCCCCTGCGCTGTTCCTTTTTCTCTGCCATATCTGCTCTTTCTTGTTCTTTGTTCTATTCGCCCGGTGCCTATGCCGCCAGCCGAGCGTTCTTGCGCAACAGTTCATCCGCCAGATCGCGGTACGCAATCGCCCCCTTGGACTGACTGTCGTAGCTTAGAACCGGCATCGCGTAAGACGGCGCCTCGCTTACCCGAACGTTGCGCGGGATAACGGTAGAGAACACCAGATCCCCAAGGTTTTCACGGGCATCATCTTCCACCTGCTTGGAAAGGTTGTTCCTGGCGTCATACATCGTCAAAAGAACGCCTTCGATGCGAAGATCCGGGTTCGCGGTCTGGCGTACCTCACGGATGGTCAGCATCAATTGTGACAGCCCTTCCAGCGCGAAAAATTCGCTCTGCAAGGGAACGAGTACCGAATGCGCTGCAACCATCGCGTTAACGGTCAGCAGGTTCAATGACGGTGGGCAGTCGACCAGGATGTAATCAAAGTCGAATTCGCCCATCGCAGGCTGGCGAAGCGCGTCATGCAGCAGAAAACTGCGCTTTTCGTTGGAATACAGTTCAATATCTGCCGAACTAAGATCGACCGTTGCGGGGATCAGGTGCATGTTTGGCTGCTCGGTCCCGAGGATCACGTCGACCAAAGGCACTTCGTCCACCAATAGGTCGTATGTTGTTCGCGAACGACTCTCGGGTTCGATCCCTAGCCCCGTGGACGAATTCCCCTGCGGATCAAGGTCGACTACTAGAACTTTAAGGCCGCGTTCCGCCAGCGCCGCCCCCAAGTTGATCGTCGTCGTGGTCTTCCCGACGCCGCCTTTCTGGTTCGCAACCGCTATAATCTTGGGTCCGTTGAGCCGTGACGGGTCAGACATGGGCCAGTGCTCCGATGGAAAGGACGACCGCATTGGGGTCAGTTACGCTTTTACTCGGCTCGCAGGTGAAGTTCCACGATTCCTGCGCCTCCGAGAGTTCTTTTTTCCACGCTGCCCCCTTGAGGAAAACCGCGGTTCCATCTGGGGACAGGTGCCTATCTGCGTACCCCAGCAGCGTTTTCAAAGGTGCTAGCGCGCGCGCACTCACGAAATCTGCATGGAGCGGATCAAGTTTTTCAATCCTGGAGTTCTTTACCGTGGCATCGAGATCCAGCTCTCGCACGACAGACCGAAGAAACGCACATTTCCGCTGATCGCTTTCGACAAGGATCACATCGAGCGAGGGCGCCAATTCTTTTGCCATGATCGAGATTACCAAGCCGGGAAACCCCCCGCCAGTCCCGAGATCAGCCCACATCCCTACTTGCGGCCGCGCGAGATCATAGACTTGAACGGAATCCACGATATGCCGATTCCAAGCGTCGTTCACAGTAGAACTCGCGACCAGATTTATCTTCTTGGTCCACCGCCCCAGCATACTTTGCAAATGCTCGAGGCGTTCGGTTGTTTCACGTGAAACATTGGGCAACGCGTCGGATCCGTTCATGCGGGTCTTGCAAGGCCGCTACGGCGGATCTTGAGGAGAATCAAAGAGAGCGCCGCGGGTGTCATCCCGTCAATCTTCGCCGCTTGAGCTAGGTTAACCGGACGCGACCGCTCAAGCTTCCCTTTCAACTCATTTGATAGCCCCTCAATTGACGAGAACGCGAAATCCTCGGGTATTTCGACTTGTTCATCCCGGCGCAAAGCAACCACATCGCGCTCTTGGCGCTGAATGTAGCTAGCATATAACGCGTCATTCTCTAGTTGCGAGGCAGTATCAGCGGGCATAGCTCCGAATTCTGAGTGCTCAGAGGCAATTTGCGCGACCGCTATATCCGGAAAAGCCAAGAGCTGGAAACCGTTCCTTCGTTGACCATCGGCGCTAACCCGGCCCGAGATCTTACGAATTTCGGCGGGTGTGAACGATTTCTCTGTTAACTGCTTTTTCCAAGAACTCAAACTTTCCATCTTACCTTCAAAGAGGGCTCGACGTTTCACCGATACGCATCCGATTTCGATCCCCTTAGGGGTCAATCTTTGATCTGCATTGTCGGCGCGCAGTGACAAGCGGAACTCTGCCCGGGAGGTGAACATCCGATAAGGTTCACTCACCCCCCTCGATGTGAGATCATCTACCATCACGCCGATATAGGAATCAGAGCGAGAGAAGAGGACCGGTTCCAAGTCGCGCGAAAACTGCGCAGCATTCAAACCAGCCACAAGGCCCTGAGCTGCAGCCTCTTCGTACCCGGTTGTCCCGTTTATCTGGCCAGCCAAGAAGAGGCCGCCCACTCCACGAACGGCGAGCCGCAGGTCCAGTGCGCGCGGATCTACGTAATCATATTCGATCGCGTAGCCTGGCTGCAATATCGTGACATCCTCCAACCCATTGATGGAGCGCACGTATTCAGTTTGAACGTCGATTGGAAGCGATGTAGAAATGCCGTTCGGATACACCGTCGGATCGTCAAGCCCTTCCGGCTCCAGGAAGATCTGGTGCGAGGTCTTCTCCGAAAACCGTACGACCTTGTCCTCGATTGAGGGACAATACCGAGGACCGATACCATCGATATGGCCACCGTACATGGCGGAGCGTTCGAGATTTTCGCGAATAATCTGGTGCGTGCGCTCGTTTGTATGTGTGATTCCGCAAGATACCTGTTGCACCTGGGGGGCACCAGACATAAAGGAAAACAACTCTGGGTCATCGTCGCCTGGCTGCGATTCAAGAGTATCCCACGCGATCGTTCGACCGTCCAGCCTGGGAGGCGTCCCGGTTTTCAAGCGTCCAAGGGTGAGCCCCAGGTCATCGATTCTCTCAGCGAGTCGCACAGAGGGACGATCTCCCATTCTTCCGCCTTCGTGTTTCTTGTCACCGATATGAATCACGCCGCGGAGGAAAGTCCCGGTGGTGATGATCACGGATCTAGCTGAGATAGAAGACCCGTCTTCAAGGACGACGCCGCAAACCGTCTCGCCCGCCATCAGTAGATCAGTGACCTCACCGGTCAAAACGTGAAGGTTCTCCGCATTTTTTACTTCGTCAAGCATGGCTTCTCGGTACAACTTACGATCAGCCTGCGCCCTTGGCCCTTGTACCGCCGGCCCTTTCCGCCGATTCAGTAGGCGAAACTGGATGCCGGCAGCATCCGCCACGCGTCCCATCACGCCGTCCATCGCATCGATTTCTCGGACGAGGTGCCCTTTACCAAGTCCGCCGATCGCCGGATTGCACGACATCACGCCGATACCTGCTAAAGAAAGCGTGACAAGTGCAGTTCTCACGCCGCACCGTGCCGCTGCCGTTGCCGCTTCACAACCTGCGTGACCTCCGCCTACGACGATCACGTCAAAATCACGATGTTTCACGTGAAACACTCCTACTTACCGATGCAGAACGATGAGAATATCTCATCTAGCAGATTCTCTACGTCGACGCGACCGATCAGAATTTCGAGTGCGCGGATCGCCGCCCGGATGTTTTCGGCGGCCAAGTCGTGAAACACAGGCCCCTGGGAAAGACATCGTAGGCCTTCGTACAACGAACCGGCACCATCGACAAAAGCGACGCGATGACGTTCCCGCGTCCCTAGGCCAGCACCTTGGACCATTTCGGAGAGCTTCCCCCCGAGGTTCAAGATAAGCGCATCCACCCCCTGCCCCGTAACTGCAGAGATTCCATCGACGCCACCGCTCAGATCAACCTTCGACCTCAAAACGATATCCTGATCCTGCAACGCAATCTCAGGCCGCCCACGTTCATCGACCAAAACCACCCGGAGGTCAGACGAAGCGGCCCTCTGAAGAGCCCGCTCAATGCCGATTTTCTCAACCGGGTCCTGCGTTTCCCGTAGCCCTGCCGTGTCCAGAAGCGTTACCGGAAGTCCTTGGATTTCCATACGTACTTCGATCACATCTCGCGTCGTTCCGGCGATCTCCGACGTAATCGCAGCATCCCGGCCCGCGAGGGCATTTAGAAGCGTCGATTTACCCACGTTGGGCGCCCCCACGATCGCAACCTCGAATCCCGATCGAATACGCTCTGCGGCGCTCAACCCGCGGATCTCGGCCTCCAAGGCGTCGATGACCAAGTTGACTCGCGATACGACATCGTCGGTGACATCGACCGGAACATCTTCGTCGGCGAAATCGATCGTGGCCTCGATCAGAGAAGCCGCTTCGATCAGCGTCCTTCGCCAACCGTCCACCCTTTCGCCAAGGGCGCCCGACAGAACGCGAAGCGCCTGGGTCCTCTGGCTTTCCGTTTCAGCTTCGATAAGATCGGACAGCGCTTCGACCTGGGTCAGGTCAAGCCGGTCATTTTCCAGCGCACGTCGCGTGAATTCACCCGCCTCGGCCATGCGAAAGCCGGGCATGTCTTGAAGCAGTCTCAGAATCGCCCGTTGGGTTGCGATGCTGCCGTGGATATGCAGCTCGGCCACCTTTTCACCGGTGAAGCTTGCGCCTTCGTCGAAGACCAGGACCAAAGCTTCATCAAGCAACTGCCCATCCGGGTCTTTCAGTCTGCGCAAGCTCGCGCGGCGCGGTTCGGGCACAGTTCCGGCCAGCGTGCGGACGGCTTCCCACGCCAAAGATCCGGATACCCGGATGACCGCGACCCCAGCCTTGCCGGGGGCGCTTGCCAAAGCGAAGATACTGTCCAAACCTGCCTCCAGGCAGCGGTTAGCTGTTCATCGAATCGAAGAACTCGGAATTTGTCTTGGTCTGCTTGAGCTTCGACAGCAGGAACTCGATGGCATCGGTGGTGCCCATCGGGTTCAGAATGCGCCGCAGCACAAAAGTCTTTTGCAGATCGATCTTGTCGACCAACAGATCCTCTTTCCGCGTCCCGGATTTGAGGA
>CAXICP010000043.1:0-13439 GCA_964022595.1 uncultured Salipiger sp. | reverse complement strand
GCGCCGCCGGTTCCCGCGGCCCTGCGGCAAGCGGGCGCCGACGATGGGCGCGATTCCGGCAACGGATTGCCGGGCGCGCCCTGTCACGACTTTGCGAGGAAACACGGGCGGGCCGGGATGGTTATCTTCGTGTCAGGTCCGCACCCCCAACCCGGACCCGCCAGGATGAGGAGATCCGACATGGCCTATTATGATGAGAAAAAGCACGCATCCGACGCCTATCGCACGCAGGTCGACACCGATCCGCGCACGCGCCCGCCCGAGACGCCGAAAGGTCGGCGCAATGTCATGGGCTGGCTTGTGGCGCTGATCGTGGTGGCGGCGCTTGTCATCGGGGTAAGCATTTTCGGCGCCGACGAAGCCCCCGATGCCGGCGCGCCCGCCGCGATGGCGCCCGCAGAGGAAACCGCGCCGCCCGCGCTGGATGCGCCCGCCGGCACCGCCGGGGAAACCGCGAACCCGGGGCTTGGCGACTGATCTGCACCGCGTTTCGGCCCTTGCCGCTGGCGGGGCCGGAACACCCTTGCAACACGTCGCCCGGCGATCGGCGCCGGGCGCGTCAATCCTTGCGATGTCGCAAAAATGCCACGAAATGTGGCGCAAATACCGCCAGATTGGCGGCTTGCCGCCCATGCGACG
Source organism: uncultured Salipiger sp. (assembly GCA_964022595.1). GTDB lineage: Bacteria > Pseudomonadota > Alphaproteobacteria > Rhodobacterales > Rhodobacteraceae > Salipiger. The sequence continues at coordinate 12,800 of CAXICP010000043.1, read as the reverse complement.
CGGCGGCGTGAAATCCCGCAAGACAAGCGATCCGAAAAGGCGCACAGAAGGGCGTCTTTAACGGTTTTCCCCGGTCACTATCATACATCGAGCTGCCAGATGTCCCCGAACACACAAAATATGTCCTGTCGCGCCATGCCCTGCCAGGCTGGCGCTCGCGCTTCGGGGGTCGGCCCCGCAAGCGATGCCTCGCCCGGGGTCGATATTCGCGGCCTCGATCTTGCGGCGGGGCTGGTCTTTGCCGTGCTGCTGGGGCTGGCCGCGCTTGTGGTGTGCAGTTCGGTCGTGACCGGCGATGCGCTGTCCGCCCGGACTGCCAGCATCGAAGCCCCCGGGCGCTGAAACGCATGTCGCGCCGCCCGTTTCAGGCGGCACGACATGGCGATCACGCCATCAGGCGCGAAGCGTTTCCGTCGACGAGAAGAACATCGCCTGGCTGACCGCAGAGCGGACCTGATCTTCGGAATAGGGTTTGGAAATCAGGAAGGCCGGCTCGGGACGTTCGCCCGTCAGAAGACGTTCGGGGAAGGCGGTGATGAAGATCACCGGACGATCGCCCAGCGACTTCAGGATGTCGTTCACCGCGTCGATCCCGGAAGAATTGTCCGCAAGCTGGATGTCCGCCAGCACGAGGTCGGGTGCTTCCTGCGCGGCCAGCTCGCCGGCTGCCGTGCGCGTGCGCGCCACGCCCGTGACCTTGTGGCCAAGGTCGGACACGATGCTTTCCAGGTCCATGGCGATGATCGCCTCGTCCTCGATGATCAGCACGCGGCCGGTGACCGCATCGGCCATTTCCTGGCGCGCCAGCATCACAAGCTGTTCGGCTTCGGCGCGTTCGATCTGCATGATCTCGGCAACCTCGGCCAGGCTGAATTCCTCGATCGAATGCAGCAGCAGCGCCTCGCGGCTGTTGGTGGTTAGCTTGGACAGGCGCGCCTGCGCCTTGGCGACGGCGCTTTCGCTTTCGTCCACCACCGGAGCACCGGTGCTGACCCAGATTCCGTGGAAGACCTTGAACAGTCCGGCCTTTGGCGACGATGCCTCGGCGGCGGCGCTGCGATCGGCAAGGATCGCCTCAAGCGTTGCGGCGGCATAATTGTCGCCGGTGCTCTGGCTGCCCGTCAGCGCCCGCGCGTAGCGGCGAAGATATGGAAGTGCTGTCCCTATGCCCTGACTCAGGTCACCCGTTGTCATATTTGCTGTCCTTTTTTCGCTTTTTTCGGGAACCAAACGTCTGCTGGCGGCATTTGTTCCCGCATGCAGACAAAATAATGCCTGGTCGCGGCGGAAAAAAGAGCAAGGAACGAAATGGGTCATACGCGAAGCAAGGACAAGGAGTCCGAGGTCATCGACGAAAATCTCAAGCGGGTCTACCAGGACATGCTGGACGAAAAGGTCCCCGACAGGTTCCTCGACCTGATCGCGCAGCTGAAATCGCAGGACGAGACGCCCACCGAAGGCGAGCCCAAATGAGCGCAGATCCTCGTGACGAGATCGTTCAGCACCTTCCCGCGCTGCGGGCCTTTTCGCTGTCGCTGACGCGCAACGGCGCCGTCGCCGATGACATGGTGCAGGACACGCTGGTCAAGGCTTGGTCCAAGATCGCCAGCTTCGAGCCGGGCACCAACATGCGCGCGTGGCTGTTCACGATCCTTCGCAACACCTACTATTCGAACCGCCGCAAGGCCGGGCGCGAAGTGTCGGATGCCGAAGGCGTGTTCACCGAAAGCCTTTCGGAAAAGCCCGCCCATGACGGTCGCCTGCAACTGGCCGACTTCCGCCGCGCCTTCGTCAAGCTGACCGACGAGCAGCGCGAGGCGCTGATCCTTGTCGGCGCGCAGGGGTTTTCCTATGAAGATGCCGCCGAAACCTGCGGCGTTGCGGTCGGCACCATCAAGAGCCGGGTCAACCGGGCCCGCGCGCGACTGACCGAGCTGCTTCACCTTGACGACGATGACAACCTTGAAATGACGGACCAGGCGACCATGGCCGTCGTGACGGGGACCAGCCCGTCGGCAAGATGACCAAGGCCCTTGGGACTCAGGTGACAGCGGCACGCAAATATGTAGTGTGCCAGCCTGAACCCGGGGGCAGACGCAGCCGCGCAGCTCTGCCGGGGGAGACCGAAGATTGAGGCACGCGCCCGCCGCCAACGGGGTGCGCCAGGAAAGACGGGCAAGGTGAAGATGAGCGATTCAGTGCCGCGCATGCGCCCGCTAGGGCTTGCCGCGCGGATGATCCTGTTCCTGACGTTGGCGTTGGTGCCGATCGGGGTTGTGGCCTGGTTCCAGACGACCAAGCTGCAGGAAGAAACCCGGCTGCGCACCCAGCTTTCGCTTGTGGCGCTGACCGAAACCGCCGCGCTTGCCGAGCGTGAGATGATCCTGCGTGCGCAGGGCGGGGCGCAGGCGCTTGGGGCGACGCTGGGGGTCGACCTTGCCAATGCCGACAACGGGCGGGTGTGCTCGTCGCGCCTTGCCGCCTATCTTGATGCGTCGCCGGGCTATTCCCTTGCCGCCCTGGTGACCATCGACGGGCGGATTCCCTGCACGTCGCTCGGGGTCGAACTGGATATCCGCGATTTCCCCCGCCTGCAGGAACTGAACGCCAATCCGGGTGCCGCAGCCTGGCTGAACCCCGATGCGCCGCTTAGCCGTCGGTCGGTGATCGTGGTGGCCGAGCCGTTCTTCGTGGACGGCGCCATCGCCGGGCACGTGCTTTTGTCGGTGCCCTCGGCACTGCTGCCCCCGGCCGAAGGCAACACGCAGGCCGCGACGCCTTATCTTGATATCGTCACCATCAATGCCAAGGGCAGGATCCTGTCGTCGCGCAGGGGGGTCGACCAGGCCGCCGCGATCCTGCCGGCCGAGCTTGAACTTGCCAGCCTGATCGGCGCGCGCCCGCAAAGCTTTGCCGCGCGCAGCCGCGACGGGGCGACCCGCGTCTATGCCGCCGCGCCCCTGGTGCCGGGCATGGTCACCGCCATCGGTATCTGGAGCCAGGACAACGACGAGGCACAGGCGATCACCGTCAGCGGCATCGCCCGCGCGCTGCCGCTGCTCATGTGGGCGGCTTCGGTCATCGTGGCCTTCCTTGCGGTCAACCGGCTGGTGATCCGCCACGTCAAGCTGCTGTCGCGCCGCATGCGCGTCTTTGCCCGCACCCGGCGCGTGCCCGAAACCCGGCTGCACCGCGAAATGCCCGCCGAACTGGCCGACATGGAAGATGATTTCCTGGACATGGCCGACGGCATCCTGCGAGACGAGGCGGCGCAGGAAAACGCGCTGCGCGAAAAGACCATCCTTCTGAAAGAGGTCCATCATCGGGTCAAGAACAACCTTCAGTTGATCTCGTCGATCATGAACATGCAGATCCGCGGCTCGCGCGAACCCGAAACGCGCTTTGTCCTTCAGCGGCTTCAGGACCGGATCCGCAGCCTCGCGACCATCCACCGCAACCTTTACCAGACCGAGGATCTGGGCCATGTGGACGCCGGTGTCCTGCTGGAAGACCTTGTGCAGCAGATGACCCAGATGGCGCAGATCGGCGGCGAGCCGGTGGCGGTGGAAACCGAACTGGAACGTATCGAAGCGGTGCCGGACCAGGCCGTGCCGCTGTCGCTGCTGACCGCCGAGGCGCTGACCAACGCGATGAAATACGGCGCGCCCAGCGGGCCCGAGGGGCGCGCGCGCGTCACCGTGCGCCTCGTGGGCGAGGGCAAGCGCAAGGCCACGCTGGAAATCATCAACACCGCGCCGCCCGAAGGCACGCCGCGCCCTGAAAAGCTGGCGGTTGAACCCGACGGGCTGGGCACGCGGCTGATCCAGGCCTTCGTCACGCAGCTGGGCGGCTCGCTCACGCAGGGGCACGAGGGCGATCTGTTCGTCGTGCGCGTGTGCTTCCATCTCAAGGCGTTCGAAAACGACGAGACGACCCCGACCGGAGTGCCCAATGTCCCGGATTTCTGACCCCTTGCCGGTGCAGCCGCTGCCGCGCCCCCTGACCGCGCAGGGCAAGCCGCGAAAGGTGGGGGTCGAAGTCGAATTCTCGGGCCTGACCGAGGAACGCGCCGCATCGGTCCTGTGCAAAACGCTCGGCGGAACGCCAGAGCGGGTCGCCAAGGGGCGCTGGCTGGCCAGGGGCGCCGATCTGGGCGAATTCGAGGTCTACCTGGACAGCCGCCCGCTCAACAAGCTGGATGACAACGTGCTCACGCGCCAGCTTCGCGACGTGGCGCGCGCGGTGGTGCCGGTCGAAATCGTAAGCGAGCCCATCGCCGTCGAACAGATCGCCGATCTGGACCGCGCGCTGGATGCGCTTGCGCAGGCGGGCGCGACCGGCACGACGGGCGGCGTTCTGCTGGGCTTCGGGGTGCATTTCAATCCCGAAGCGGTCTCGCTTGATTTCGCTGACATCATGCCGGTCCTGACCGCCTATGCCCTGATCGAGGATCACATCCGCCGCATCGCGCATATCGACATGTCGCGCCGCCTGCTACCCTGGGTCGATCCCTATCCGCGCGCGCTGATCGACCGGCTTGCGTCGTTAAGGGCGCCCGGGACCATGACCGGGCTGATCGACAGCTACCTGGACATCACCCCGTCGCGCAACCACGGGCTGGACATGCTGTGCCTGTTCGCGCTGATCGACAAGGACCGCGTCGCCGCCCGCATGGACATGGAACAGATCGGCGCCCGCCCGACCTATCACTGGCGCCTTCCCGATTGCCGCATCGACGAAGCGGGCTGGTCGCTGGCGCGTGAATGGAACCGCTGGGTGCTGGTCGAACGCGTGGCTGGCGACAGCGCCCTGCTGGGGCGCCTGCGCGCGGCATGGCGCGACCACCGCCGGTCGCTGACATCCCTACGCCCGGAATGGGCGGGCACGGTGGCGCGCATCCTTGCCGAGGCCGGCCTGTGAGGGCGCGGCCCCTGATCGGCGTCACCGTTTCGCGCAAGTCAGGGTGGCGGGTGTTTCCGCTTATGAGCCTGGCGGTGTGGCTGGCGGGCGGGCGGGCGCTGCGCTGGCAGACCGGGTATCGCAACGTGGATCTGGACGCGGTCGACGGGGTGGTGATCGGCGGGGGCGACGACATCGCCCCGACCCTTTACGGCGGAGAGCTGCGCGTCGGTGTGCGCCTTGACCCGGCGCGCGACGATCTTGAACAATCGGTGCTGCGCGGCGCCTTCGAACGGGGCTTGCCGATCCTGGGGATCTGCCGCGGCTCGCAGATGCTGAACGTGGTGCTGGGCGGAACGCTGCACCAGGACGCTTACGGGGTCTACGAGGACAGCCGCTATGTGCGCACGGTGCTGCCCCGCAAGCGGGTGCAGATCGACGAGGAAACCCTGCTGGCTCGCTCTGCCAAGGCGACCTGTCTATATGTGAACGCGCTGCATTCGCAGGCGGTGGACGTGGTGGGCGACGGCCTGCGCGTGGCCGCCCGCGACGAGGGCGGCATGGTGCAGGCGATCGAACGCATCACCGACCCCTTTGCCCTTGGTGTGCAGTGGCACCCGGAACACCTTGTCTATCGCCGGGCGCACCGGCGCTTGTTCCGCTCGCTTGTCGCGGCGGCGCGGGCGGGGCGCACAACGGGCGGCGATGCCCAGCTTGCCGCGGCGCGCGAAGAAGCCCGTCAGGACGATGCGCGCCGCGACGCCATGTGGGGATAGGCGCGCGCCCTACGACTTGAGGAACCGCTGCGGGTAACTGGCGCGCAGCCGCTGCCAGCGGTCCCTTTGCCGATCGGCGCCGGCCTGTTCGGTGATGATGTCCCAGCGGGCCGAGACGTGGCGCAGCGCCGTTTCCGGGTCGGTCTGACCGGCAAGCGCGCGCAGCAGCCACATGGTGGGGCTTTCGAAATATTCGGTGCGCCGCGCGATATAGAGGTCCGGAATCGGGTCGGCCATCGCCTTCTTGTGCTCGGCCAGGAAGGACGCGCCGTAGGCGTCGATGATCCGGGGGTCGCTGTAATGTTCGGGGCGGAACGGATCGAAGAAGCCGTCGATCGCCGCCACCGCATCCCCCGAGGGCCCAAGCGATACCGCGTGCTTGCAAAAGGTATAGGCCAGTTCTGGGATCGGGCAGTGCCGGGCGATCACGTAGCTCCAACCCCAGTTGTTGTAGGACAGGGGCAGGTCCTTGCCGCCCGGTAGCGGGCCATGGGCCACGTTGCCCCGCATGCCCGCGCCCGGCTGGTTGAGCGCCTTCTGCGTGCCGCCCCAGCCGATGTTGGCGTAGATGTCGCCGCGGTTGTAACGCGACCAGTTGCCGAACAGCCCCAGTTCCGATCCGGTCAGATGGGCGCTTGCCGCGACCATCGCCTCCAGCGCGCCGACCCCGGCGTCATTCGCGATTGCCGCGTTGCAGTCATCATCGAATGGCATGCCGCAGCGCGCGTGGAACCGGGCCCACCATTCCCATGCGGCATAGGTCGCCGTGCGGTAAAGGCAGCCGCCAAAGCGCCCCTCGTCCGGGCGATGAAAGAACGCCATCTGCCGGTCAAGGTCTTCCCAGGTGCGGGGAATTTCAAGTTCGCCGCCCGTCTGATCGGCATAGCGCGCCCGCTGTTCGGGGTCTTCGAGCATGCCCTTGTGGTAGAACATCAGATAGACATCGCCGTCGGTCTGGAACCCCCACAGGCGATTGTCGTAGCGATCCGCCATGTGCGGCGCTTCCGAGGTGCCGAAATCGCGCGCCAGCCCGTCCAGCGGCAGGATGGCGCCGGCTTCGGTCAGGTCGGGGATGCCGAAGGTGGCGGGAAGCGCCACGTCGATCTGCATTTCCGGCAGGATCGCCTCGAGCATGAGCGCGGCGTTGATGTCGTCGGTGTCGGTGACGATCATCTCGACCTCGCAATGCTGCGACTGGGCAAAGCTGTGCATCAGCGGCGCGACATTGCCTTGCGAGCCGTCCGGCACCAGCAGGCGCAGCGGCCGGCCAAGCCGCTTGCCCAGCCCCTCGGGCGAATCGGAAAGGGCGGGCCCGGGGCCGGCCATCGCCGCGGCAAGACAGGCCGAGGCGGAAGATAGGAACGTCCTGCGGTGTAACATGGGAAAACCTTCGTAAAACCACCAGGACACGAAGTTTGGTCGGAACTGGTTTAGGACGTTTTAACAACTCAGGCGCAAAGTCGTGAAAATCCGATGCGGAGACAGGATTGGGACATGCGCAGTTGATACGACGGGGATCGCTTCTCAGCCGGCTCAGGCTTTTGATGGCGCTGTGCCTTGCCGTCAGCCTTGTGGGGCTGGGGGTCAGAAGCTGGTTCCTGACCATGACCGAACAGCGCGCGCTGGCGCTGCTGGAACGGTCGACCCCGGTGATCGACGTGGCGAAATCGGTGCCCGAACTGGTGCAGGATTTCCGCCAGACCTCGGCCCTGATCGTGCGCGCGGACAGCGAAGAAGACCTTGCCGGGCTGCACGCCCATGTGCAGGAACTGACGCAGACGGCGCGCGCGCGCTTCAATCTCAAGATCGACGACCTGCTTGGCGCCCTGGCCGAGATCCTGTCGCGCCAGGAACGGATCGTGCAGGATCGCGCCACCATCGCAGAGCATCTTGAACAGGAAACCCTGCGGCTGGACAGCCTTGTCTGGGCGCTGGAAACGGAACGGGCCAGCCTGTCGCTGGACCTGTCGCGCATCGCTATCCGCGACGATACGATGCCGCAGGTGCAGTCCATGCTGTCGACCCTTGCGGGGGTGTCGCGGATGTCGTCGGGCATCGGCGCGCTGCGCGCCACCAGCCACGACATGCAGATGCGGCTGAGCGGCGAAAGCTTTCATCTCAAACCGGTTTTCCTGCGCGAAACCGATGTGATCGCCACGCATCTTGGGCGGATGCCGCCATCGGATACGCGCAAGTTGCTTGCGGCGGAATTTCTGGGCCACAAGCGGGCGATGGTCGGCAAGGGCGGCGTGTTCGACCGCTTCGCCGCGCTGGTGTCGCTGGGCGAGCAGCAGGCCCGCGCCACCCGGCGCGCCGATGCGCTGCTGCAGGCGCTGGTGATCCAGACCGAGGGGATGACAAGCGCCGCCGTCGCCGATTTCCGCGCGCTGGCGGTCGAGAACCGCGAAACCACGCGCACCGCGCGGCAGATCGACCTGCTGGTCACCAGCCTGGCCTGGGTTGGCGGGCTTGGGATCTTCTGGATGCTGATCGAACGCAACCTGTTCGCCCGGGTCGAAAGGCTGGTGGGCAGCGCGCGCATCCTTGCCGAGGGCGCCTTCGAGAACCCCGTCAGGGTCAGCGCCGCAGACGAGGTGGGCGAACTGGAACAGGCGGTCGAGCGGTTCCGCGTCACCTCGCTTGCGCTGTCCACGACCCATGCCAAGCTGGCGACGCTGCTGGAAAATGCGCCCAACGGGATCATCACCGCCGATCAGGATGGGTACATCGAAAGCGCGAACGTGGCGATGGAACAGATGTTCATGCTGGAATCGCATGAGCTGATCGGGCTGCACATGAACGCGCTTCTGCCTTCGAGCATCGAAGGCGACGAGGTGAGCTTTGGCCGGCAGTTCGCCGGCCCGCAGGAAGGCTGCGCTTACACGCCCGAACACCGCGACCTGCAGGGGCATCGCAAGAACGGCGCAAGCTTCGCTCTGGAAGTGTCGACGCGCCGCATCGAGGCCGAGGGCGGCACCTGCCTTGTGGCGATCTTCCGCGACGTGTCCGACCGCAAGGCCGCCGAGGCCAAGCTGCGCAGCGCCTATGCCGAGCTGCAAAAGCACCGCGAGGAACTGGAGCGGTCGAACCACGATCTGGACAATTTCGCCTATGGCGCCTCGCATGATCTCAAGGCGCCGCTGCGGGCGATCCGCAACATTTCTGGCTGGATCGAAGACGATTTCGCCGATGCGATCAACGACGAGACAGCGCAGAACTTCGCGCTGATGCGATCGCGCATCCAGCGCATGGAACGGCTGCTGGACGATCTGCTGGCCTATTCGCGCATCGGGCGCACGGAACAGGTCTCGCACGTGGTCACGGGCGCCGCGCTGGTGCGCGAGGTGGTGGGGCTGTGCGATGTGCCGCCCGGTTTCACCATCGACACCAGCGACGAGATGATGCGCCTTGAGGTCGAGACCATGCCGCTCAAGAACATCCTGCTGAACCTCGTGTCCAACGCGATCAAGCACCACGACCGCGATACCGGGCGGGTGCGGATCTCGACCGAAAGCGGGGCGGACGGGCGGGTGTTCGAGGTGGCCGACGACGGGCCGGGCATCCGGCCGGAATTTCACCAAAGGGTGCTGCGCATGTTCGAAACGCTGCGCCCGCGCGATCAGGTCGAAGGCAGCGGCATGGGGCTTGCCATGGTCAAGCGCCAGATCGAACTGCGCGGCGGGCATCTGGAAATCAGGTCGGGCAAGGGCAGGGGCACCGCGTTCCGCTTCACGCTTCCCGCGGGCCAGCCCCCCGAGGCGCTGCCGGTTCAGGCCTTCGCCTGACGCCGGTCAGTCCAGCGGCGCGCGAAGCACCGACAGCAGGATGCTGCGCGCCGCTTCTTCACGCAGCAGCGCCTGACCGGCCTCGTCGAACAGGCTGTCGCCGAAGTTCAGCGCGAAGGTGGCGCGGTTCGACACGTTGAAAAAGCTCATGGCGCTGATGCGCCAGTGCAGCGCCAGCGGCGAGATGTCGTCGCGGAACAGCCCGGACGCGCGCCCCGCCTCGCAGATGCGTTCAAGCACGCGGATCGCGGCGAGGTTCTGTTCGGCAAGCTGTTCCATCTGGCGCATGTGGCTGCCGCCGTGGATGTTCTCGACCATCACGAGGCGGATGAAATCGGGATTGTCGCGGTGGTGGTCGAAGGTGAATTCCACCAGCCGGCGCAGCGCCTGGTCGGGGGGCAGGTCTTCAAGGTCAAGCTCGGCCTCGCCGGCGCGCACCCCGGCATAGGCCGCTTCCAGCACCGCCTGATACAGCGATTCCTTGTCTCCGAAATAGTAGAACACCATGCGCTTGGATGTCTTGGTGCGCGCGGCGATGTCTTCGATCCGGGTCCGCGAAAGCCCGTTGCGCGCGAATTCGGCCTGCGCGACGCGCAGGATGTCGGCGCGCACGGCTTCGGGATTCTGTTTCCATCGTCGGGACTTGGGCTGGTCTTCCAAGGGGGCCTCCGGTCGGGGCGCGGGGGGTGCGCGATGGGGTCATCCTATCATTTTAACCGGCGGGTTCAATTGCGTTGACCTAATTAACCCGTCGGTTCATTATCAGGGCGAATCGACACCACGGGAGGAGAGCGTCGTGCAGCAGCCCAAGGCCACGGACAGACCCATGCTTGCCGGACTCGTGGGCCGCGGGATCGCGCTGTCGCGCACCCCCCGGATGCACATGGCCGAAGCCGCGGCGCAGGGGCAGGGCGCGGTCTACAGGTTGCTGGACATGGACGCGCCCGAACGCCGGGGCATGGATCTGGAAACCGTGCTGCGCAGCGCCGAAGCCTGCGGCTTTGACGGGCTGAACGTGACCTACCCCTACAAGATCGACGTCATCGACCACCTGCACGAGCTGTCCGACAACGCCCGCGCGGTGGGCGCGGTGAACACCGTGGTGCTGCGCGGCGGGCGGCGGATGGGGCACAACACCGACCTGTGGGGCTTTGCCGAAAGCTTTCGGCGCGGGCTGGGCGAGGCGCCGCGCGATCACGTGCTGCTGGCGGGGGCCGGCGGGGCGGGGGTTGCGGTGGCGCATGCGCTGGCCGATTGCGGGGTGCGCCGCCTGTCGATCCTTGACACCGACGCCGGCAGGGCGGCCCGGCTGGCAGCGCAGGTGGCGGCCAACCGGCCCGGCATCGACGCTGCGCCGCTGGCCGATGCGCGCGTCCTGATCGGCGCCGATGCACCCGACGGGATCGTCAACGCAACGCCCATGGGCATGGCCAAGCTGCCCGGCATGGCGGTGCCCTCCGAGGTGATCGCGCCGCCCATGTGGGTGGCCGACATCGTCTATTTCCCGCTCGAGACGCAGCTGCTGTCGATCGCGCGGGCCAAGGGGTGCCGGGTGCTGCCGGGCAGCGGCATGGCCGTCTTTCAGGCGGTGCGCGCCTTCGAGCTTTTCACCGGGCGCCGGGCCTGCCCCGACCGGATGCGCGCGACCTTCGATGCCTTCGACGGCACGCCGCAACACATCACGACCTGAGACACGCAAGAGGGAGGATATTCGATGCGTTTCCAAGCCAAGACACTGGCCGCCACGGCGGTTTTCTGCATGGGCCTCGTGGCCACCACCGCCGGGGCGCAGACGCTGCGCGTGGCGCATGTGGACCCGGACGAATGGACCGGTTCGAAAAAGGGCGCCGCCGCGCAGATCTTCAAGAACATCGTCGAGGGCGAAAGCGACATGACGGTGGAACTGTTCCCCGCCGGCGCCCTTGGCAACGAGGACGAGCTGGTCAGCCAGGCGCAGGACGGTCTGACGCAGGTGGTGCTGGTTTCGGGCGCCATGTCCAAGATCTGCCCGGCGGCCTCGGTGCTGGACATCCCCTATACCTTTGCCTCGGCGCCGCTGGCGTGGAAGGTGCTGGATGGCGCATTCGGTGACGCGCTGGCCGAGCATTGCCTGGAACGGACCGGCCTGCGCACGCTGGCCTACGGCGAGACCGGCTTTCGCAACTTCACCAACAACGACCGCGAGATCCGCAGCCCCGAGGACATGCAGGGGCTGAAATTCCGCGTTCAGCCCATTCCGCTGTACCTGGAAATGGTCAAGGCGCTTGGCGGCGAACCCACCCCCATCGCCTGGACCGAACTGCCCAACGCGCTGTCGACCGGCGTGGTCGACGGGCAGGAAAACCCGGTGGGCGTGATCTACAACAACGGGCTGCACAAGCTGCAAAAGCACATGACCCTGGATGGCCACGTCTATGCCGCCGATTTCATCCTGATCTCGGATGATTTCTACGAAGGTCTGGACCCGGCGCAGCAAGAGGTGATCCGCAAGGCGGCCACCGTGGCGGGCAACATGGGCCGGTCGATCCAGCAGTGGAACACTGCCCAGGGCGTGACCAAGGTGCAGGAAGAAGGCATGGCGGTCTACAGCCCCACGGCGGACGAGCTGGCGGCCTTTGCCGACGCGGCGCAGCCGGCGGTGATCGACTACCTGCGCGGCGAGCTGGGCGAGGATGCCCAGTGGATCGACCGCCTGCAGGATGCCGTTTCCGAGGCGTCGAACTAAGCCGCGACGGCGCGTATCGGCCGGGCTGGCGCGTTGCGTCGGCCCGGCCCTTTCGAAAGGGAAAAGCCCCATGCACAGAGTGATCGGTTTTGCGCGGCGCGTGTTCGGCCTTGGGGCCGGCCTGTCCATGGCGCTGGTCTTTCTTGTCATCTTCTGCAATTCGCTGCGGCGCTACACGCTGGGCCGGTCGGTGCCCTGGGGCGAAGAGCTGCCGATCTACCTGACCATCTACGGCGTGATGTTCGGCCTTGCGCTGGGATACCTCAGCGACAGCCACATCCGCTTTACCCTGGTGATCGACATGCTGTCGGACCGGGTGCGGCGCGCCCTGCTGATCGGATCGGACGCGGTGACGATCATCGCGGGCGCCGCGCTGGCGTGGGCGGGCCATGCCTTTGCGATGCGGCGCGGCGATGTCACCGCGTCGGGGCTGAAATCGACGGCGGATGCGCTTGCGTCCTGGGCCGGGATCGACGCGCTTAGCTGGCTGGGCCGGGTCGGCCCCTATCAATACGCCATCGCCTTTGGCGGCGCGCTTCTGGCGCTGGCCGCCACGCTCAAGCTGGCCGAGCGTCTGACCACGCCGGCAGAGGAATAAACCATGGTCTACGTCGT
>CAXICP010000042.1:0-13529 GCA_964022595.1 uncultured Salipiger sp. | reverse complement strand
CGCCAGACGCTGGATGCAGGCTTCGATCTCTTTGCCCGCGACCATCATCAGGTCAGCCATCTCGTCGACGATGACGACGATATAGGGCATTTTCTTGGGCTCGATTTCCTCGGTCTCGAACACCGGCTCGCCGGTGTCGTCATCGAACCCGGTCTGCACCGTGCGGCTGAACATCTCGCCCTTTTTCAGGGCCTCGGCGACGCGGCCGTTGTAGCCATCGATATTGCGCACGCCCATCTTGGACATCTTGCGATAGCGGTCTTCCATCTCGCCCACGACCCATTTCAGGGCGACGACCGCCTTTTTCGGGTCGGTCACAACCGGCGAGAGCAGGTGCGGAATGCCGTCATAGACCGACAGTTCCAGCATCTTGGGGTCGATCATCACAAGGCGCAGATCGTCCGGCGTCAGCTTGTAAAGCAGCGACAGGATCATGGTGTTGATCGCCACGGATTTACCCGAACCCGTGGTCCCGGCGATCAGCAGGTGGGGCATTTTCGCAAGGTTGGCGACCATCGCATCGCCGCCGATATCCTTGCCCAGAGCCAGCGGCAGCTTCTGGTTGCCATCGCCGTAATCGCGCGACGACAGGATTTCGCGGAAGCTGACCATCTCGCGGTTTTCATTGGGCAGTTCGATGCCGATCACGCTGCGCCCCGGCACGGTCGACACGCGCGCCGACAGCGCCGACATGGACCGCGCGATGTCGTCGGCAAGGCCGATGACGCGGCTCGCCTTGATGCCGGGCGCCGGCTCCAGTTCGTACATGGTGACCACGGGGCCGGGGCGCACCGACACGATCTCGCCCTTGACGCCGTAATCGTCCAGCACGGTTTCCAGCATGCGGGCGTTTTCTTCCAGCGCCTCGTCGGACAGGTGGTGGCGTTCGATGGCGTCGGGGCTGCTGAGCAGGCCAAGCGGCGGCAGTTCGTAATCCGAGCCGCTGTCGTCAAAGCCCAGCGACGGCTGCGCCTCGGCTTGCGCGCGGCGCGACGGTTGCAGCGGCTTGCGCAGGTCGGGCTGCACGACCTTGCGGGGCGGAGCGGCGGGGATTTCCATCCGCTCGGACGGCTGCACGCCGCCGCGCATGATGGGCGGCGGGGCGTAATCGTCGGGGTTGAAGCTGCCCGCATCATCATCGCCCACGTCCCAGTCGCGGGATTGCGCGGCATCGCCATCCTCAAAGATGTTTCCGCCGTCGTCATCATCGCCGTAATCGTCGAAGTCGCTGGGCGCCTCATAGGGCTGCGCCGCCCTGGCCGACGGGTTTTCAAAGCGGGCCGGAACGTGTTCGGTGGGGGTGAATTCCTCGGCCGAGGCCTGTTCCTGCATCGGCGCGGCGGGGGCCGGCGCGTCCGGCGCAAAGTCTTCGGTCGGCCAGTCCGCATCGTAGATGTCGGCGTAATCGTCTTCGGGCAGTTCGGATTCCGGCATGAAGCGGTCGGTTTCGGGGGCGGGCGGAATGTCGCGCGCCGCCGGGGCCGGCATGGGTGCGTCGGCCTTCGCGGGCGCGGTCGGCGCCAGGGCGGCGGCATGGGCCACCGTCAGCGGCGGCTCGACCGGCAGATGCGGCTGCGCCTGCGCGGCGGTGATCGGCGGCTCGCGGCGCGCCGCGGGGCCGGTGCGGCAGATCAGCGGTTCGGGGCGGCGGCCACGGCCCTTGGTCAGCGGCTTGCTGGGGTCGGCGACAAAGGACGGTTCCGGCATCGGGCCACCGCGACGGCGGGCGCGGATCACATCGGCGATCTTGGCGCGGATGCGTTCTTCGCCCGGCTCAAAGGCTTCTTCCCCCCAGGCCTGGGTTTCGAACAGCGCATCATCGGGTTCGGGGTCGGGATCGACGCGCTTGATGACCCGGGCCAGAAGGCTGGGCTTTCTGGGTTCGGGCAGGTCCTGCCAGGGCGCGGGATCGCGCGGGTCGATGACCGGCAGTTCGGGTTCCGGCGCGGGCGCACGGGTTGCGGTCAGTTCGGGCGCGTGGGGCGCGGCCCCCTGCGGCTGGCCGGCGGGGGCGCGGGGCATGGGGGCGGATTCGGGCGGGGCGCGGCGCACCCGGCCCGGCTGCTGTGCGGACTGCGGCATCGGCGCTGCGCCCGGCTGCGGAGCGGCGGCGCGGCTGCGCGGGGGCGGCGCGGGAATGGCGTCCTGCGCGGCGGCCCAGGCAACGGCATCGGCTTCTTCGGCGCGGCGGCGTTCGCGGCGCGCCGCCTGCGCGGCCTGCACCTGGCGCGCGGCGGCGACCGACGCCCCTGCCCCGCGACCAAGCAGCTGCAGCACGCTTGCATAGGCCATCACCGAACCCAGCAGCAGGAAGCGCGCGATGCCGCGCAGCTCGTCACGGGTAAAGCCCAGCACGTAGGCCCCCAGCGCCAGCAGCCCCACCGCCAGCACGACCATCACCAGCTTCAGCCCACGCCCCGCGCCGATGGGCAAAAGCCCCAGCACGGTGCCCATCATCATGTCGCCAAACAGCCCGCCAAGGCCGAAACTGTGGCTCCATTCCGGGCCGACGGTCTGGCCGGCGGCATAGACGGCCGACAGCGCGATCCAGATCGGGGCAAAGACGATGCGGGAAAAGGCGCGTTCCTCGCCGGCATGAAGGGCGAGGCGCACCCCCCAGACCAGCAGGACCAGCGCAAGGCCCCACGACCCCCAGCCGACGATCATGAACGGCGGCGGCGCGAGGGATGCGCCAATGCGCGCCATCCAGTTCTGCACCGGGGCATCGGTTGCCGACAGCCAGCTGTGATCGTCGGGCGTGTAGGACCCCACCATCGCCGCCGCCATCAGCCCAAGTATCACCAGGCCGAGGCCCGCCAGTTCCTTGCCGCGCTTCTCGATCGCCGCCTGCATGTTGCTGTCGAAAAGGGGGTCCCTCCCCCGTGCCTGGTACGCCATCGTTTGCCTCGTCTTTTTCTTATTGGCCATAGAGACAGTCACGAATCGCCGTGAGTCCCCTTTCGGTCTCAAGTTCGGGCGCCACGAGGGCCACCCGGATGTAACCCTCTCCGGGGTTTCCATTTTTCGTGTCGCGCGACAGGTAGGCGCCGGGCAGAACCCGCACCCCGGTGTCCTGCCACAGCTTCAGGGTCGCGGCTTCGCCGTCATCGACGGGCAGCCACAGGAAGAACCCCGCCTGCGGGGGTTCATACCCCGGCACGTTGCCAAGGATGCGGTCGGCCATGTCGAACTTGCGCCCGTAAAGCGCCCGGTTTTCGATGACATGCGCCTCGTCCGCCCAGGCCCGTTCGCTGACCCGCTGGATCGGAAGGGGCAGCGGAGCGCCCGCATAGGCCCGCAGCTGACGGATGCGGGCCATGGTTTCGGGGCCACCCGCCACGAAGCCGGATCGCAGCCCGGGCAGGTTCGACCGCTTGCTGAGCGAGTGAAAGATCACCACCCGTTCGGGATCCGCGCCCATCGCCTGCGCCACCTGCAGCGCGCCGGGGGGCGGCGTGTCGCGGTAAAGCTCGGAATAGCATTCATCCGCCAGAATGCGGAAATCGTGCTTTTCGGCCAGCGCGATCAGGCGCCGCCAATAGGCTTCATCCGCCACGGCGCCCTGCGGGTTCGCGGGCGAGCAGACATAGCACAGCGCGGTGCGGTCCAGGATGTCGGCGGGCAGGCTTTCGTAATCGGGCAGATGGCCGCTGTCGCGCGTGGCGTTGACGAAAACCGGCTCGGCGCCGACCGACACCGCCGACACCGCGTAGACCTGGTAGAACGGGTTGGGCATCAGCACGGCGGGGCGCTTGCCGCCCTTGATTTCGGGGCACAGCGCCATGCCCGCGTTGTACAGCCCCTCGCGCGTGCCGTTCAGCGGCATCACCTGCCCCGCGTCCAGCGTCACCCCGTAGCGCCGCGCGATCCAGGCGGTGATCGCCTGCTGCAGTTCGGGCGTGCCGTCGTTGGGAGGGTACTTGGCGAATTCATGGACATGCGCCGCCAGAACATCGCCCACCCAGCCGGGAAAGGCGTGCTTTGGCTCGCCGATCGACATATGCGTGACCTCGCCCCCCGGTGCATGCGCATCAAGAAGCGCCCGCAGACGCGGGAACGCATAGGGCGGCAGGTTCGAAAACCGCTCTGGAAACATTGGGCTCTGCCTCGGGCTGCCTGACAGGACTGCTTGTATTTCGGGGTCGTTTTCCGCCCCGTTTGATCGGCAGGATACGGGATCGGGGGGCGTTTCGTCCAGCGCCGTGAGGGGTTGCCCAAAGGTTGTGGCGGGAAAGTCGCAAAGCGCGCAAAAAGCGCGGCGGCATCAGCCCCCGCGCCTTACCCGCGCGCCGGCGACGTCAGGCCAGCGCGTCTTCGGCGGCCTTGCCAAGGCGCAGCAGGCGATCCTCGGCGCCCGGGGCGCACATCAGCGACAGACCGCAGGACGGGGTGCCCGTGGGCAGCGTCAGCGCGCAAAGCCCCATGACGTTGCCGACGCGCGTGTTGCGCAGGGCCAGCAGGTTCTCGGTCACGTAATAGGCGCCCCCTTCAAGAAGGCGCGCCGCGTTGGGCGGCAGAATCGGGGCGGTCGGGCACAGCACCGCGTCGAACCCCGACGTTGCCGCGTCATAGGCGGCGCGCGCGCTGTGCATGCGGCTGACCGCGCGCAGGTAATCGGCGCCCGACGTGTCGCGCCCCGATTCGAACCGCTCGCGGATCGGGGGGAACATGACGTCGGGGTCGCGTTCAATCGCCGTGCCCCATGTCGCCCAGGCTTCGGTGGTGAACAGGATGCCGGCATCGGCCATGGGGATGGCGATTTCGGGAACGTCCAGGTCGACGATCTCGGCCCCGGCGGCGGCCAGCTTTTCCAGCGCCTGCGCATGGGCGCGGGCGGGTTCGGGGCGCAGATCGTCCAGCACGATGGTGGTCAGCCGCGCGAATCGCCGCCCCCTGAGCGATGCGCCCTTCAGGTCGGGCGCCGCGCGCCCTTCCAGCGCGGCAAAGGTCAGGGCCGCATCCTCGACCGTGCGGCACAGCGGGCCGACCGTGTCGAACCCCGCCGCCAGCGGCACGACCCCATCCAGCGGAATCCGCCCCGACGTCGTCTTGAGCCCGACAAGATCGTTCCAGCACGACGGGATGCGCACCGACCCGCCGGTGTCAGACCCGATGGCCGCAGCCGCAAGGCCGAACGCCACCGACGCCGCCGCCCCCGAAGACGAGCCGCCCGCCACCGCGCCGTGATCGTTCACGCAAGGCGACGTGGCCGTCATCGGGTTCAGCCCCAGCCCGGAAAACGCCAGTTCCGACATGTGGGTCTTGCCAAGGCACACCAGCCCCATCGCCGTGGCCGTGCGCAGCACCGGCGCATCCGCGCCCGGCACGCGCCCCGCCAGCAGGCGCGATCCGGCCTCGGTGGCGATGCCGGCGGTGTCGAACAGGTCCTTCCAGCTGACAGGCACCCCGTCCAGCGGCGACAGGCGGCGCCCGGCCTGCGCGCGCGCCCGGGCGACCTGCGCCTCGGCAAGGGCGCGTTCGGGGGTCACGCGGGCATAGATCCGGTCCGCCATCGGATGGGCGGCGATCTTGTCCAGAAAGCTCTGGGTCAGCGCCACCGGGTCGATGTCGCCCCGTTCGATGCCCCGCCCCAGCGCCGCCGCGCTCATTTCCGTCCAGTCGGTCATGACTGCTGCCCTTTCCTCGTTCGCAGCATTGGTAGCGGCACAGGCGCGCATGGACAATCCCGCCGCGGGGCGCATATTTGCGGGCATGGAACATGATTGCGACATCCTTATCACGGGCGGGGGGCTGAACGGCCCCGCGCTTGCGCTTGCCGCCGCCAGGGCCGGGCTTTCCAGCATCGTCATCGACGCGCTGCCCCGGGCCGCCCGCGAGGACGCGCAGTTCGACGGGCGCGGCTATGCGCTGGCGCTGTCCTCGGTGCGGCTGCTGGCCAACCTTGGGCTTTGGGGCGATCTGCAGGCGCAGGCCCAGCCCATGCACCAGATCAAGGTGACCGACGGGCGCGTCGGCGAAGCAAGGGTGTTCCTTGGGCTGCATTTCGACAGCGCCGAGATCGAGGAAGGCCCCATGGGCCACATGGTCGAAGACCGCTACCTGCGCCGCGCCCTGCTGGAAGCGATGGGCGCCGCCCCGCTGGTGACGCACCGCGGCGGCGCGCGGGTGGTGGCGCAGGACGTCGGCGCGGCGGGCGTTTCGGCGACGCTGGACAATGGCGAGGTGCTGCGCGCCCGCCTGCTGGTGGGCGCCGACGGGCGGTCAAGCGGCACCGCCCGGCGGGCCGGCATCCGGCGCACCGGCTGGGGCTATGGGCAGACCGCGCTGGTCTGCGCCATCGCGCATGACCGCCCGCACGGCGGTATCGCCCATCAGTTCTTTCTGCCCGCCGGGCCGCTGGCCATCCTGCCCCTGCCCGGCAACCGCAGTTCCATCGTCTGGAGCGAATCCGACGCCCGCGCCCCGGCCATCCAGGCGCTGAGCGATGCCGATTACCTGTCGGTGCTGCGCCCGCGCTTCGGGGCCTTCCTTGGCGACATCTCGCTGGAAGGCGCGCGTCATGCCTACCCGCTGTCGCTGTCGCTGGCGAATGCCTTCATCTCGGACCGGCTTGCGCTGATCGGGGATGCCGCGCATGGCATGCACCCCATCGCCGGGCAGGGCCTGAACGCGGGGCTGCGCGACGTGGCCGCGCTGGCGCATGTGCTAAGCCACGCAAGGCAGCATGGCGAGGACATCGCATCGCCGCTTGTGCTTGCGCGCTACCAGCAGTGGCGGCGCTTTGACACCGCGTCGCTGGCTGCGGCGACGGACCTGTTCAACCGCCTGTTTTCCAACGACAACCCGCTGCTGCGGCTGGGGCGCGACATCGGCATGGCCGCCGTGAACGCGCTGCCGTCGCTGCGCCGCACCGCCATCCGCGAAGCCGCCGGCATCACCGGAGACCTTCCCGACCTCATGCGCCCCTGACCGCGCCGTCCGGCGGGCGCTTTTCCTTCCAGGCGCCGCGTGCAACAACCCCCGGGAGTGTCTTTCTGGGAGGAAAACCGACATGACTTCGAAATGCGTCATCGTCACCGGCGCGGCCCGTGGCATCGGGCTGGCCACGGCGGACCTGTTCGCCGAACAGGGCTGGCAGGTGGTTCTCGTTGACCGCGACCGCGACGAGCTGGCAAGCGTCGCCGTCGACCGGCCATCGATGCTGGCCCTGCCGATCGACGTGTCGGACCCCGAACAGGTGGACGCCATGATCGCGCAGACGCTTGCCGCGCGCGGCCGGCTGGATGCGCTGGTCAACAATGCCGGGGTGGCCGAATTCGGCCCCATCGCGCAATGCGAATTCACCGCCTGGCGCCGGGTCATGGAAACCAACCTTGACGGGGTGTTCCTGTGCAGCCAGGCCGCCGCGCCCGCGCTGGCGCAAAGCCGGGGCAGCATCGTCAACATCGCGTCGATCAGCGGGCTGCGCGCATCGACCCTGCGCGTGGCCTACGGCACGTCCAAAGCGGCCGTCATCCACCTGACGAAGCAATACGCCGCCGAGCTGGGCGAACAGGGCGTGCGCGTCAACTGCGTGGCCCCCGGCCCGGTGCGCACCAAGCTGGCCGCGGCCGTGCACAGCCCCGAGATCATCGCCGCCTATCACGACGCCCTGCCCCTGAACCGCTACGGCACGGAACGCGAGCTGGCCGAAACCATCGTCTTCCTTGCCTCGGACAAGGCGTCCTACGTCACCGGGCAGGTGCTGGCGGTGGATGGTGGGTTCGACGCCACCGGGGTCGGCCTTCCGGCGCTGCGAAAGGCCGACGCGCCGATCACTTGATGCGCTGACCGTTGGCCAGGATCTGGCCGTTTGCCTTCAGCTCGATGGTGGATGTCAGGCTGTCCTCGGTATCGCCGGGGACAGCGAACATGCCCAGCATCATGCGCGCGCCCATGGCCTGCGTCTGGTCCACCGCGCCCAGCGCCATCAGCTTGTCGATCAGCGCGTTCGCCCCGACCAGCTGCAGATCCACCGTGCCCTCGGGGGCGGGCATGGCATCGCTGTCCTCCAGCCCCGAATTGTCGAAGGTCAGCGCGCCCTCGCCGGTCAGTCGCGCGCCCGCCGCCTCGGCGGTCAGCTTGTTCAGCGCAAGGGCGTTGATCTCGCCCGGGCGCACATCGCCGGATTCCAGCCGGGCCAGCGCGCCCGGGTCGAACAGGTTCTTGTAGGGCGTCACCTTGCCCGTCAGGTCCAGCGCGACGGTGGCGGGATCGCGCGGCAGCACCGCCTGCGGGTCGATCATCGCCCAGACCGGTTCGGACAGCGACAGGTTGCCCAGCGTCAGGCCCAGCGCGATATCCTGCGGCTCTGGCGAGGCGCTGACCGGGGCGCCAAGCTGCAAGGCCAGCCGGTCCATCCCGGCGGCCAGCGGAAAGGCCCAGCCCGGCGGCGT
Organism: uncultured Salipiger sp.; assembly: GCA_964022595.1. GTDB lineage: Bacteria > Pseudomonadota > Alphaproteobacteria > Rhodobacterales > Rhodobacteraceae > Salipiger. Next base: position 5,133 of record CAXICP010000042.1, on the reverse strand, counting down.
CATCTCGATTTCAAGGGCGGCGACATCCATGTCATAGTTCATCCCGCCCGGCGCGACGGCGAAATCGACGGAACCGGCGCCGCTGGCGGTGCTGCCGGTGGTGTCTCCGCGCGGCTCGCTGAGGGTAAAGGCGGTCTGCCCCGTGACCCATGACAGGGTGCCGGCAACATCGGCCCCCGCCGCAAGCAGCGTCGACATGTCATCCGACGCCGCCTGCTGCGGCAGGGTTGCCCGGTTGCGCGCGGTCAGCCCGGTCAGCGCGCCCGCAAGCGTGGCGCCGGTGCCGGCCTCGGGGTCCAGCCCCGACAGATCGAAGGTCACGTCGCCAAAGCCGACCGTCTGCGACACATGGCGCATGCCATCGGCCAGTTCCATCCGGCTGCTGCCTTCGACAGGCCCCGCATTCACCGCCAGCCGCGCCGCGTCGGTGCCGGCGGGATCGCCATCGACGATCAGCTCGGACAGCGCCACGCCCATGGTGGCAAAGCTGTAATCCCAAGTGGTGTCGTCCGGCGCGCCGGAAACCGTCATCTGCGGATCGCCCAGCGCCACCTCGTAGGTCATTTCGACGGTTTCGATGCCCTCCTGGTCGGTCGGGGTCAGGTTCAGCACCACCGGAAAGCGCGAGGGCAGCGAAATCGTGACCGCCCCGTCATCCGGGCTTAGCAGCATCTCGCCGATCTGGGCGCGCATCTCGCCCTCGCCTTCGGGCAGGGCCATGAACAGCGCCACGTCCGACAGGCGCAGGGCGCCGTTGGCGCGGCTTTGCGTGGCGCGCACATCATAGCCGAAGCCCTGAAAATAAGCCTCGAGATCCTGCCAGACCTCGTCCGGGGTGATGTCGGCCAGCGCCGGATGGGCCACCGTCAGCGCGCAGACCGCCACCGCGAGCCCCTGTTTCGATACCAGCATGGTAACCCCTTTTTCACACGTGAACCGCATTGCCCCGTAACTTCGGCCCCCCTGCGGGCCGGGTCAAGAGGCTGGACCGGCGATGGGCCAGCCTTTACCAAGAACGTGAATCGCAAACCCAGGGGGACAGCATGGATCTGACAGGGAAAACCGTGATGATCACGGGGGCAAGCCGGGGCATCGGGGCGGCAGCCGCCCGCGCCTTTGCCGCCTCGGGGGCCAAGGTGGCGCTGCTGGCGCGGGGCAAGGACGCCATCGCGGAACTGGCGGGGGAAATCGGCCCCAACGCCGTGGCGATCCCCTGCGAGGTGTCGCGCTACTGGGAACTGGAACAGGCGGTGCAGAACTGTCTCACGGCCTTTGGCTCGCTTGATATCCTGGTGAACAACGCCGGCGTCATCGACCCCATCGCCCCCCTGGCCGAGGCCGACCCCGATGCCTGGGGCGCGGTGCTGGACATCAACGCAAAGGGCGTGTTCAACGGCATGCGCGCGGCGCTGCCGGTGATGCTTGCGGCGGGGGGCGGCAGCGTGCTGACCATCGGATCGGGCGCGGCCCACCACCCGCTGGAAGGCTGGTCGGCCTATTGCACCAGCAAGGCGGCGGCGCTGATGCTGACCCGCGCGGCGCATGCGGAATACGCCGACAAGGGCATCCGCGCCATGTCGCTGTCGCCGGGCACCGTGGCGACCCAGATGCAGCGCACCATCAAGGCCAGCGGCGTGAACGCGGTCAGCCAGCTTGACTGGTCCGACCACATCCCCCCCGAATGGGTGGCGCAGGCGCTGGTCTGGATGTGCAGCCCCGAGGCCGACGGTTTCCGGGGCGAGGAAATCTCGCTGCGCGACGACGACATCCGCCGCAAGGTGGGCGTGGCGTGATCTCGGTGGAAAAGGACGGTGGGCTGTGGCTTGCCACGATCGACCGTCCGGACAAAGCCAATTCGCTGACGCCGGACATGCTTGAACGGCTGTGCGATGTGGCCGAGTCGGCGCGCGATGCGCGGGCGCTGATCCTTACCGGCGCGGGCAAGGTGTTTTCCGCCGGGGCCGATCTGGACGCGGCGCGCGCGGGGCTGGCGACATCGCCTCTGTGGGAACGCCTGTCGGGCGCCATCGCCGCTCTGCCGGGGCTGACCATCGCCGCGCTGAACGGCACGGCGGCGGGGGGCGCGCTGGGGATGGTGCTGGCCTGCGATCTGCGCATCGCCGTGCCCGGGGCCAAGCTGTTCTACCCGGTGATGAAACTGGGGTTCCTGCCCCAGCCGTCGGACCCGGTGCGCATGGCGGCGCTGATCGGCCCGGCACGCGCCAAGATGATCCTGATGGCCGGGCAGAAGATTCCGGTGGAAGAGGCCGCAACCTGGGGCCTGATCGACCGCATCGTGCCGCCCGGCAGCCTGCTGCCCGAGGCGCGCGCGCTGGCGGGCGATGTTATGGGCGCCGATCCGGCCCATGCGCGCGCCATCAAGGCGATGATCGCCTAGCGCCATGTGCGGGCGCTTTGCCATCACCCTGCCCGATCAGGCCATGGCGGGCATGCTCGCAGCAACCCCCGCGAACGATCTGCCCCGGGTGCCCAATTTCAACGTCTGCCCCACGGACCCGGTGCACACCGTGCGCAGCGCCGACGGTCTGCGCCACCTGTCCGCCATGCGCTGGGGCTTTGTGCCGCTGTGGTACAAGACCATGGCCGACGGCCCCCTGCTGATCAACGCGCGGGCCGAAACCATCGCGCACAAGCCCGCCTTTCGCGAAGCGGTGCGCGCGCGCCGCTGCCTGATCCCGGCAAGCGGCTTTTACGAATGGACCAAGGACGAGAGCGGCAACCGCCTGCCCTGGTACATCCAGCCCGCGGACGACGAGGCGCTGGTTTTCGCGGGCATCTGGCAGGATCACGGCGACGCCGCCCCGCGCAACTGCGCCATCGTCACCACCGGTGCCAGCCAGCAGATGGGCGCGATACATCACCGCATGCCGGTGATCCTGCGCCCCGAGGACTGGCCCCTGTGGCTGGGCGAAGATGGCCACGGCGCGGCCCGCCTCATGCGGCCCGCGCCCGACGGCAGCCTGCGCATGCACCGCGTGTCGACCAGCGTCAATTCGAACCGCGCCAGCGGCGCGCAGCTGATCGATCCGGCCTGAAATCAGTTGCTGGAGGCGTTGTTTTCCAGATCAAGCGGCGGCGGGTTCTGGTAATCGATGGTGCCGGCGGCAAGCCCGGCGGTGTTCTCGGAATCCACGAAGGTCTGGGTCATGCCGTCGGTCACCGACACCAGCACCGCCGTGCCCGGGGCCATGGCGCCCGGCGTCCAGCTGCCATCGGTGGCGGTGGCGGCCATCGCCACGTCGGATTCATTGACGAATTTCACCTGGTCGCCGATCGCCGGATAGACGTATTCGGGGAAATAGCCATCCCCCATCAGCAGCACGTAATGCACCTCGGCCAAGGCTGGCGCGGCCAGAAGCCCCAGCGAAAGGGCAAGACCCACGGATGTGCGAAGCATGCAACGCTCCTTCAGCAGTACACGAACGGCCCCCACCTGTCCCGCCTCAGCATTAAGCGTTGATTAGGGCGAAAGTTGGACAAAACCCCGTCGGCGCCCGGGCAGTCACAGCAGCGCCGCGCTGATCATGTCGGCAGCCGTCGGGCCCAGCGCCAGCGGCGTGTCGTGCAGCACCGAAAGCCGGGTCAGCGCCTGCAGGTCGGAATCGCCGCCATGGGGCACGGTGGGATCGGCGAAGAAGATCACCGCGTCCAGCTCTCCGGTGGCGATCAGCGCGCCCAGCTGCTGGTCCCCCCCGCGCGAGCCGCGCTGCAGGCGGCGCACGTTCAGCCCCGGCGCCGCGTCCGAGATCATGCGCCCGGTGCCCCCGGTGCAGACCAGCCGGTGCCCCTGCAACGCGGCAGCGTGGCGCATCACCCAGGCGCGCAGGTGGGATTTGCGCGCATCATGCGCCACCAGCGCGATGTTGCGCGGCGCGGTGGATTTCGCCCGGCCCTGCGCCGTCAGCGCCAGGATCGCGCGCACCTGCGCGGCAAAGCCCGGACCCTCGGCGGGAAAGGCGCCGGCCAGCGCGGCGGTGCCCACGGTAAAGCCCGCCGCGCCCGCCCTTGCGGCGGCAAGGATGCGTTCGCCGCTGTCGATGCTGCCCGCCATGATGACCGGCTTTCCCGCCGCCTTGCACACGCGTTCCATCAACGCCGGCACGTCGCCGGAAAAGCGATAGGCCAGCAGGTCCAGCCCGTGCACATGTTCCAGGTCGGCAAGGCGGCGGGCCGAGTCGGCGATGGCCTCGGGCGGGCCCTGCAGGACGCTGGGGTGCCCGTGGATCGCCCCGGCGAACGGGTAGTAGCGCAGCGGGTGGTCGCGGGTGACGCGGCTGACCGCATGGGGGCGCGTGCCGCCCAGCAGGCAATCCACATCCAGCCCGACGGCGGCGCGGGCCGAGGCAAGTTCGCTGTCTTCATCAAGGCTGACCACCTCAAGATAGCTGCGCCCGCCCGCCGCGCGGATCGCCTGCGCCAGGCCGCGCAGCTCCGGCAGCGGCAGGCCTACGTCCTTGAACCCGATATGGCGCACGCCGCCTTCCAGCGCCTCGTCGATCCGCGCCCGCGCATCGGGAATGGTGCGGTCGTTCTCGGTCAGCATCAGGATGAAATCGAACGCCATGGGGTCTCCGCCGCGGATGGACTGCGCCGCAACGGTAGCCCGATTGCGCCCATCGGCCAAGCCGCGCGTCAGATGGCGACGAGCAGCGCGATTTCCACCAGGTGGCCCGGGGCAAGCCCGGTCTGCACGCAGGCCCGCTGCGGCCAATGCGTCGGGTCATCGCCGATCCAGTCGGTCCAGGCGCGGTCCATCTCGTCCTTGCGGGCGATGTCGACGATATAGATCGTCGCGCTCAGGATGCGGCTGCGGTCGGTGCCAAGTTCGGACAGGATCTCGTCCAGGCGCGCAAGCGTGCTGACGGTCTGCCGGTGCAGGTCGTCGGTTTCCACCTGGGTCGTGGCGACAGCCCAGCCCATGCCGTTGTAGCTGGTGCCGGAATTGCGCCCCGCGTAGGGGCCGCGCACGCGGGTGATGTCGGTCATGTGGCGTTCCTAACGTCCGATTGCATAGGCCTGCATCAGCCGCGGCGTGGCGGCCGCCTGCAGCATCCCGTCGGAGTGCCGGCGCGCGGCGGTCAGCCGGCCCACGGTGTTGGCCTGCGCCACCAC
>CAXICP010000041.1:0-13601 GCA_964022595.1 uncultured Salipiger sp. | reverse complement strand
AAAGGTCGCGCAGATGGCCGGCTGGGACGGCACCAAGGTGCGCGGCGACAAGGCCTATGGCGTGGCGCTGCACGAAAGCTTCGAAACCTACGTGGCCCAGATTGCCGAGGTGTCGGACGAAGGCGGCATGCCCCGGGTGCACCGGGTCTGGTGCGCCGTGGATTGCGGCGTCGCGGTCGACCCCGACGTGATCCGCGCCCAGATGGAAGGCGGTATCGGCTTCGGGCTGGGTTCGGTCCTGTTCGACGAGATCACGCTGGACAGCGGCGGCGTGGTGCAGCAATCGAATTTCGACAATTACCGCATGCTGCGCATCAACGAGATGCCCGAGGTCATGGTGCAGATCATCGCCTCGGATGCCGATCCCACCGGCGTGGGCGAACCGGGCGTGCCGCCCATCGGCCCGGCGGTCGCCAACGCCTGGCGCGCCCTGACGGGCAAATCCGTCACCACGCTACCCTTCGCCAAAGCCGGAGTCTGATCCATGAAAAGATACCTGATCGCGGCGCTTCTTTGCGCCTCGCCGGCCGTTGGCGAAACCGTCGACGGGCTGCGCACCCCTGATGAATTCGCCGGCATCGAAACCGAAGCGGACCGTTCGGCCGCGCTGTTCCAGGAAATGATGGTGGTGATCGAACACCCGCGCTGCATGAACTGCCACCCGGTCGACGACCGGCCCCGGCAGGGCATGGACATGCGGCTGCACGAACCCCCCGTGGTGCGGGGCGCGGCCGATTTCGGCGCGCCGGGGATGCGCTGCAACACCTGCCACGGCGATGAGAACATCGCCTTCGAAACCGGCGAAGGGTCGATCCCGGGCCATTCGCCCTGGCAGCTTGCGCCGATCAGCATGGGCTGGATCGGGCGCAGCGCGGCGGAAATCTGCGCCCAGCTCAAGGACCCCGAACGCAACGGCGGCAAGTCGCTGGAAGACCTGCACGAGCACAACGCCGAAGACGGGCTGGTCGGCTGGGGCTGGCACCCCGGCGAGGGTCGCGAACCCGCACCCGGCACGCAAGAGATCTTTGGCGAACTGACCCGCGCCTGGATCGACACCGGCGCGGTCTGCCCCGCCGGGTGATGCATTTTTCGCCGCGTCCCCTGCCGGGGGGCGCGGCGGCCTAGACGCCCAGGATGTCGGTCAGCGTCAGGAACGATGACGCGACGTGCTGGCGCATCAGCGACCGGGTGGCATCGGCATCGCCTTCAAGTATGGCATCGGTCAGCGCGGCGTGTTCCTCGCGCGAGCTGGCCAGTCGCCGCGCGTCGCGTTCGAAGTTGGCCGACCGCCAGACCTGCGTGCGCATGGTCAGATCCGCATGGGTTTCCGACAGGGTGGTGTTGTGCGCGCCCTGCCCGATCTGGGCATGGAACCTGGCGTTGATCGCCCCATAGGCGCGCGCGTCGTCACCGCAGGCCTTGCCTTCTTCCAGGATCGCCTGCAGCTGCCGGCGCTGGATTTCGGTCATCCGGCGGGCAGCCAGCGCGGCCAGCGCCGCCTCGACCTCGCCCACCGCTTCGAACAGGTCTTCCAGATCGCTTGCCCGCATCTTGCGCACGAAAAACGCGCGCCTTGGCCCGCGTTCGGCGAAATTCGCCTGTTCCAGCCGGTGCAGCGCCTCGCGGACGGGGGTGCGCGAGACGCCGAATCGTTCGGCCAGCGCCACCTCGGCCAGCGGCTCGCCGGGCGAAAACTGCCCAGAAGCGATGCCGGTGATCAGTGTATCGTATATATTTTGAGCAGTTCTGACGGCCACGGTCCTGTCATCCCTTAATGTACCCTTTTATCCTTTATATGTATACATAACCGGTCAACATGTTTCTTGGTGAGGAGAAAAATACCCCGGCGGGCCGCAGGCGTGGCCCGGATGGACCCACAACCGCCCCCCGGCATCCCGGGCGCCCGCACGCGGATAGAGCGCAAAGCCACCGCCGCGCGCGTCGTCGCAGGGGGGGACGCCGCCCCAACAGGAGAAACATGTAGATGACCCAGATCGACCACAAGAAGATACTCGCCGAACGCCTGTCCGCCCGCCTTGGACGCCGCGCCGTGCTCAAGGGGCTTGGCGCCGGCATCGTCGCCGCCACCGCCGGCGGCAGCTTTCCCGCCGTGGCCCGCGCCCAGCAGTCCGGCCACCTCAAGATCGCCTCGGTCAAGGTGATCGACACGCTGGATCCGCATTTCACCGGCTTCCTTTCCGCCATCCAGATCATCAACAACATCCACAACGGCCTGCTCAAGATCACCTATGACGGTGACATGGTCCAGTTCGAGCCGGACTTGGCCGAAACCTGGGACTTGGAAGACGAACGCACCCACGTCTTCAAGCTGCGCGAAGGCGTGATGTTCCACGACGGCACGCCCTGCGACGCCGAGGCGGTGAAATTCTCGCTGCTGCGCGTCAAGGAAGGCGAACCCGCATCACCCCACGCCTGGAAACTGGCGCTGCTGGACGAGATCGAAGTGGTCGACCCGCTGACCGTCAAGCTGAAGTTCAGCCAGCCCTACGCCTTCCTTCCGGTCGCGCTGAACGGGTCCACCGGCCGCGCCGGCACCATCGTGTCGCCCGCCGCCGTGCAGAAATATGGCGCGGACTATGGCCGCAACCCGGTCGGCACCGGCCCGTTCAAGTTCGTGTCCTGGCGTGAAAACGACGCCATCGAACTGGAAGCGAACCCCGATTATTTCGAACCCGGCCTGCCCAAGCTGGAAAAGGTCACCTTCGTGCTGATGCGCGAGGCATCGACCGCGCTGGCCGCGCTGATGTCGGGCCAGATCCACGGCATGACCGACTGCCCGATGCAGCTGGTGGACCAGGTCGACGCCTTCCCGAACGCCACGCTTTATGGCGAAATCGAAGGCAACTACACCTTCGTCGGCATGAACTGCAAACGCGCGCCGTTCGATGACATCAACCTGCGCCGCGCCGTCGCCTGGGCGCTGGACCGCGACACGCTGGTCAAGCAGGCCTATTTCGGCCGCGCACAGCAGGCCTACACCCCGATTTCCCCGCCCATGACCGGCTATTTCGACCCCGACATCGCCACATCGGGCCGTGGCCAGTGGTTCGACCTTGAAAAAGCCAAGGAATTCCGTGCCAAGGCCGCCAACCAGGGCGAAATCGAAGTCACCTACATGATGGCCGAACGGGGCCCGGTCGGCACCCGTGTCGCCCAGACCGTCGCGCCGATGCTGGCGCAGATCGGCATCAAGGCGAACCTTGAACTGATCGAGCCCGCCTCCTGGGTGCAGCGCCGCAACGCCGGCGATTTCGATCTCTACGATTTCGAATGGGTGGCCGACCTCGACCCCGAGGAAACGCTCTACCCCGAATGGAAATCGGACGGTTCGTGGAACTTCGGCGGCTGGAACCAGCCCGAATTCGACAAGCTGTGCGAACAGGCCAGCGTCGAGCTGGACATCCCCACCCGCGCCTCGCTGTATCATCAGGCCGAAGACCTGCTGATGGATGAAGCGCCCTGCGCGATGATGGTGCACATGCCGATCTACAAGGTCCTGTCGAACGAGGTCAAAGGGTTCAACTACATCCCCGCCGACCTGGTGAACCTGCACACGGTGAGCCTCGGCTGATGATACGGCAGGCTTTCGGCAAGATCGGGCAGACGCTCGTCGTTCTGTTCATCGTCTCCTTTGCCAGCTTCGGGCTGCTGAAGCTGGCGCCGGGCGATCCGATCCAGATCATGCTTGGTTCGGAATATTCGCCGGAAGCCTATGCCGCGCTGTCGGCGGAACTGGGTCTGGATCAGCCGTTCTGGACCCAGTACGCCCAGTGGGCCACGAATTTCGTGCGGGGCGACTGGGGCACCAGCTACGTCGCCCGCACCGACATCTTCACCTACGGCTTTACCGAGGCTCTGCCCGTGACGCTGACGCTGGCCAGCTTTTCGCTGGCCTTCGCGATCCTGATCGGCGTACCGCTTGGGGTGCTGTCGGCGGTCAAGAAGGACACGATCTTTGATGCCGGCGCGGCGGTCTTCGCGCTGACCGGCACGGCGTTTCCGTCGTTTCTGCTGGGCATCCTGCTGATCTGGTTCTTCGGGGTGCAGCTGGGCTGGTTCCCGGTCATGGGCTACGTCAGCCCGTGGCAGGATTTCTGGGGCGGCATCTATCACATGATCCTGCCCGCGCTGACGCTGTCGACCTATTTCATCGCCATGATCACCCGCCTGACCCGCGCCACGCTGGTCGAGGTGCTGGCCCAGCCCTATATCGCCGCCGCCCGCGCGCGGGGCGAACCGGGCTGGCGCGTGATCTGGGTGCATGGCGTGCGCAACATCGCGCTGCCGCTGGTGACCATCCTGGGGCTGCAACTGGGCACGCTGCTGCAGGGCACCGTGCTGACCGAAACCGTGTTCAACCTGCCGGGCATCGGGCAGATGCTGACCTCGGCGGTGCTGGGGCGCGAATATGGCGTCGTGCAGGCGGGGGTGATGATGACGGCGCTGCTGTTCATCACCGTCAACCTGCTGGTGGACCTGTCCTATCCCTTTCTCGATCCCCGGCTGAGAGACCGCAAATGACGATGACCGACCGCGCGCCCGCGCGGCCCGCACGGCGCGGCCCGCGTTCGCTGTTCCTGCGCCGCCCGTTCTTCACGCTCGCGCTGCTGGTGGCGGTGGGCTACGTGCTGGCCGCGATCTTCGCGCCCTTCGTGGCGCCCTTCGATCCGGTGGCGCAGGATTTCAACGCCATGATGCAGCCCCCCGGCGCGGCGCACCTCATGGGCACCGACAGCTACGGGCAGGACATCCTGTCGCGCGTGATCTACGGCGCGCGCTATGCGCTGATCATCGGCTTCTTTGCGGTGGCCATCGGGGCGGCCGGGGGCCTTGTGGTGGGGCTTGCGGCGGGCCTGTCGGGGGGCTGGACCGAATGGGCGCTGCTGCGGCTGATCGACAGCATCCTTGCGCTGCCCTCGCTGATCCTTGCGGTCGCTTTCATCGCCATTCTGGGCCAGGGGGTCGACAAGGTGGTGATCGCGGTGGGCCTGTCGATGCTCGGCCCCTTCGCGCGCGCCGTGCGCGCCGACGTGCTGCAGGTGCGCGTGCAGCTCTTCGTCGAGGCGGCCGGGCTGATGGCGATCCCGCGCGCGGTGATCGTGTGGCGCCATATCCTGCCCAATGTGATCTATCCGCTGGCGGTGCAGGTCACCATCCGCATTTCCGAGGCGATCCTGGTGTCATCCTCACTGTCGTTCCTTGGCATCGGGGTCACGCCGCCGACGCCCGACTGGGGGCTGATGATCGCCGAGGGGCGCGCCTTTGTCAGCTTCGCGGCCTGGATGTCGGCGATGCCCGGCTTTGCGCTGGCGCTGTTGTTGATCGCCCTTTCGATCGTCGGAGACGGCATCCGCGAAGAATTCGACCCAAAGCTGCGGGGCAAGTCATGACCGACACGCTTCTGGACATCCGCGACCTGACGGTCGACCGCGGGTCCGCGCGCATCCTGGATCGCGTCACGCTGGACGTGGCGCGGGGCGAGACCGTGGCGCTGGTGGGCGAAAGCGGCGCCGGCAAGTCGACCATCGCCACGGCGATCATGCGCCTGCTGGGCGATGCGCGCACCTCGGGCGAGGTGCGGCTGGCCGATGCGGGCGATCTGCTGACAATGCCCGAACGCGACATGGTGCGCCTGCGCGGGCGGCGCCTGTCGATGATTTTTCAGGACGCGGGCGCGGCGCTGAACCCCGCCTATACCGTGGGCCGACAGCTGGTGTCGGCAGTGCGCCGCAACCTTGGCCTCGGCAAGCCCGAGGCCCGCGCCCGCGCCATCGAACTGATGACCCAGGTGGGCATCAACGACCCCGAAGCCCGCCTGACCGCCTACCCCCACCAGCTTTCGGGCGGCATGCAGCAGCGCGTCATGGTGGCCATCGCGCTGGCGGCCAACCCCGACCTGCTGCTTGCGGACGAGCCGACCTCGGCGCTGGACGTGACCATCCAGGCGCAGATCGTGCGGCTGATCCTGGCGCAGACGCGGGCGCGGGGCGCGGCGTGCATCTTTGTGCTGCACGATCTGGCGCTGGCCAGCCAGGCCTGCGATCGGATCGTCGTGCTGTATGCCGGGCAGGTGGTCGAAAGCGGCCCCGCCCGCGAGGTGCTGGAAAACGCCCGCCACCCCTATACGCGGCAGCTGAAATCCTGCGTGCTGGAAATCGGCGTGCAGGATCTGCACGCGCCCGAAGGCACCGTGCCATCGCATGACGACATGCCCGAGGGCTGCCGCTTTGCCACCCGCTGCCCGCGCGTGCAGGACCGCTGCTGGATGCAGGCCCCCCCGCTGGAAGGCGAGGGCCACCGCTTTGCCTGCTGGAACCCGGAATGAGGACGCAGATGCCAGGTGACATGCTTAGCGACGACCGCCCCGTCTTTGAACTGAAGGACGTGGAAAAGGTCTTTCAGGTGCGCCGGCCCGGTCAGCGCTTCGGGCGCCAGACCACGGGGCTGCGCGCGCTGGACGGGGTGCGGCTGCGGGTGAACCAGGGGGCCTCACTTGCGCTTGTGGGCGAAAGCGGGTCGGGCAAATCCACGCTGCTGCGGGTGCTGCTGGGGCTGGATGCGCCCAGCGACGGCGCCGCGCTTTATCGCGACCGGCCGATCCGCACCGTGCGCGCCGAGGGCGCCGAATTCGCGCGCGATGTGGCGATGGTCTACCAGGACGCGCGCGGCTCGCTGAACCCGCGCATGACGGTGGGCGCGCTTGTCGCCGAACCGCTGCGCCGCTTCGCGGTGGTGCCGGAATCGGGGATCGACGGGCGCGTCGCCGCGCTGCTGACCCGCGTGGGCCTGCCGGCGGATGCCGCCGCGCGCTATCCCGCTGCGCTGTCGGGCGGGCAGGTGCGGCGCGTGGCCATCGCGCGCGCGCTGGCGTCGGAGCCATCGGTTCTGGTCGCGGATGAGGCGGTTTCGGGGCTGGACGTGTCGACGCAGGCGCAGCTTTTGACGCTGCTCAAGCGGTTGCAGGCCGATATGGGGCTGACGCTGGTGTTCATCACCCACGATCTGGGCGTGGCCAGTTTCCTGTGCGAGGAAATCGCCATCATGTACCTGGGGCGGATCGTTGAAACCGGCCCCACGGACGCGGTGCTGAACGCCCCCGCCCATCCCTATACCGCCGCGCTGCGCGCCGCCGCGCCGCGGTTCTTCGAACCCATCGCCGAACCGCTGCCCGGGGAAATCCCCAGCCCGCTGGACCTGCCGCAGGGGTGCCGGTTTTCGGGGCGGTGCCCGCTGGTGCAGGCCGATTGCCACGCGCGCGACCCCCATCTTGCCCGTACCGAAACCGGGCGGGCGGTGGCCTGCCTGCACCCCTGCGCGCCCTAGGGGGCCGTTTTCCGGTTCACCATCCGGCCCACAGCAACACCAGCCCCAGCACCAGCGCGGCGCCAAGCACGATCAGGGTGATGACGCCGGGCCCGGCGGTGCGTTGCAGCTGGGCCGGCGTCTTCTTGGGGTGGCTGGATTCGCGCGCCGCGCCTTCGGCCTTGCGCGCGCCGGCCATCGCGGCGGGGTCCGTCGGGGTGCCGCCCGCCTCGGCGTCGGTGCCAAGGGGCACGGCTGCGGGGTCGGAAAAGGCGATCTTTTCGCCGGTTGCGCCCCGGTCGATGTCATCGCGAAGCCGCGCGGCTTCGGCGCCGCCACTGCGCGGAGCCGCCTGCTTGTCGTTCTGGGCTGTCATTGCATGTACTCCGTTCCACATGACGATCCATGGGCCAACCGCCCTGCGGCGCGATTGTTCCGCCCGCCGCTGCGCTAAGCCGGTAAACGCCGACAAAGCGGTTTACCGATTGCGCCGGTAAACGCTGTCGTTTAGGTTTACCGGGACAGCCGCCAACCTCGGAGGGCATCATGGCGAACCTCAGCTCGGTGGCGCGATCGGCCTACAGCGACCTTTTGCGCCTGCTCAAGGATGACATGGTCGCGGGCGTGCGGGGGTCGATCGTGTCCAAGGAACGGGGCGGCAAGCTGTACTGGTATGCCGCCGAAAAGATCGGCAGCCGCGTGAAATTCTGGTACATCGGCCCCGACAACGCGGAAACCCGCGACCGTGTCGACCGGATGGCGCTGCTGCGCGAACAGGCTGCCGAACGCCGCAGGGAACGCGCCCGCCTTGCCCGCCTGTTGCGGGCCGAAGGCATGACCCCGGTCGACCGCGCCACCGGCGGGCTGCTGCTGGCCATGGCCAAGGTCGGCACCTTTCGGCTGGGCGGCACGCTGATCGGCACCAACGCCTTTCGCCTCATGGAAGGCGAGCTGGGCGTGACCCTGCCTTTGGGCGGGGTGGCCAGCACCGGCGATGTCGACATCGCGCAGTTCGAACGCCTGTCCGTGGCGCTAAGCGACACGGTCGACCCACCCCTTGCGGAAACCTTTTCCGCGCTCAGGTTCGACCCGGTGCCGGGGCTGGACCGCAATAGCGTCTGGCGCTGGAAGCAGGGCGGGCAGACGGGGATGATGGTCGAATTCCTGACCCCGTCCTTCGATCCCGATGAAGGCATCCGCGATCTGCCCGCGCTTGGGGTCAAGGCGCGGGCGCTGCATCACCTGAATTACCTGATATCGGACCCCATCGCGGCGGTGGCGCTGTACCGCGAAGGCATCCTTGTGCAGGTCCCCCGCCCCGAGAAATTCGCCATCCACAAGCTGATCGTGGCGGACCGGCGGCGCGACGGGGCCGAGTCGGGCAAGGCCGAAAAAGACCGCCAGCAAGCCGCCTTTCTGGTCGCGACCATGGCCGAGGACCGCCCCGCCGACCTGTGGGACGCATATGACGACGCAATGTCGCGCGGCCCGCGCTGGCGCGAGCGCATCGAACGATCACTGGCCCGGATGCCCGAAACCCGCGCCGCCCTGGCCGCCTGCGAAGCCTGACGCCCGCACATGCAAAAGCACCCGCAACAATCGCTGCGGGTGCTCTTTTTCCGATAAGGGGGGCGCGGGATCAGCCGCGCGGGCCCATATCCTCGGCCGCGGCCTTTTCGCGGGCGGCATCGGCGATGCGCTGCACCGCGTCCTCGGCCCGGTCGACGGCAGCATCGGCCGCGGACCCTTCGCCGGGGGTTTCGCGATCCGCCGCGTCCTTGAGCTGACGGCTGGCGGTATCGGCATCGCGGCGCAGTTCCTCGCCCACGGTGCGCGCTTCGTCCAGCGCGGCGCCGGCGACGCGTTCGGCCTTGGCGCGTTCTTCCTGGAACAGGGCCTCGGCTTCGTCATAAAGACGGTCGCTGTGCTCGCCGAAATGTTCGTCTTCGAACTGGGTGCGCGGCAGGCTGCTGGCCGCAAGCGCCCCGGCTGCAAGCGCAAGCGCGCCGGCGATAAGGGGGTTTTCCTCGAAGAAATCGACGGCCTTGTCGGCACCGTCGCGGGCGCGGCGGTTCACGTCTCCGCCAGCGCGGCGCAGGCTTTCACCGGCCAGAATGGCGCGTTCGCGGGCCGCGATGACGCGTTCGCGCGCTTCGGCGCTCATGCGTTCGGTGCCTTCGGACAGCTGCGCGGCGAATTCCTTGGACCGGTCACGCACGCGCGCCCCGGCACGGGCGGCGCCATCCCTTGCGGCCCCGGCGCGATCGGATGCCGATTGCGCGCCGTACTGCACGTAGTTTTCCGTGCGGTACCACTTGGCGCGGGCCTTTTGCGACGCCGACAGGCCCTGCGATTTCGGGCCGGTTTCGCCCGCGGGAACCGGGCCGCGCGGCGCCGAAAAGCTGGCGTCGTCGGGGGTGCCGTAGCGGCTGTCGCCCTGCCCGTTCGCCGAGGCGCGCGCGGCGGTGTCGGCGATGCGGTCGGCCGACGGGCCCTTGCCGAACATCAGCCAGCCAAGGCCGACCGCCGTGACGCCAAGCGCCAGCGGGTTGGCGCGGGCGGCATCCAGCGTCGAACGGCCGAAATCCCCGCCATGGCGACCGACGTTGTCGGCAATGCTGCGAAAGATGGTGTCGGGGGTGAAGGTCGATTCAAGCGAGCGCACGGTGTCCTGCAGCGCGGCGCGGTTGCGTTCCAGCTCGCGTTCGATCTCGTCGGGGGTGCGTTTGTCAGTCATTGCTCATTTCCTTTACGACGACGTCGCGATCCCGTTCCAGGTTGCGACGGGTCCGGGTCGGTGCGAGCGAGGCAAGCTTGAGGCTGCCCTGGCCCGATTTCACGAGGATCAGCGCGATGACAAGCAGCACACCGCCCACGATCAGTGCCGACCACAGCGGCGAAAGCCCGGCTGCGACAATCGCGGTCACCGCGGCCCCCGCCAGCACGTTCAGCGCCACCAGCAGAAGGACGATGCCCCCCACGATCATGCCGACGGCAGCGCCGGCCTTCTTGACGTTCTGGTCCAGTTCGGCGCGGAACAGGTCCATTTCGCCGCGCATCAGCGCGATGACCTGCTGGATCGCCTGGCTAAGCAGGCTGCCGGTGTCGCGGATCTGGGTGCGCGCGCCCTGCGGCGTGCGGGTATCGGTGCTGGACATCAGTAGTCTCCCGGCGTGAGGTGGTTGGCGGGGATCACGGGCGGCGCCATGACATCGTCGGGGCGGGTTTCCGGCGCGGTGGCCGGGGCCGAAGTGGGCGCGCTCGCCTGGCCCGACGGGGCGTTGTAGGGCACGTTGGCGTCAGTGCGCGGCCCGCGCGTCGCCTTGGCGAAACGCGTGGCGGCGAACCCGGCCAGCGCGGCCCCCCCAAGAAAGCCCAGCGGGTTGCGGCGGGCAAAGGCGCTTACGTCCGACGCAAGATCGGCCAGGTCACGGTCGCGGATCGCGTCCGACACGCTGGAAAGGCTGTCTGCGACCTGTCCAAAGACCTGTTCTTGCGGCGAGCCGTGGCGCAGTTCCGACGCGGCCGAGCTAAGCGCATGGGCGATGCCCGACAGCTCGGATGCAACGCCCGACTTGGCGCGGTCTGCCTGCTGGTTGGCTTCTTCGCGGGCGCGGGTGCCGACGCTTTCGGCGGCCTGGCGGGCGTCTGCATGCAGGCGTTCGGCAGAGCGCTTGAGGTCTTCGCCTGCCTCCTGCCCGACGTCGCGGGTGTTGTGATCAAGGTCTTGCATATCGCTCTCTGTCTGTTCTGGCTTCGGGATGATCCGAAACCGGGTGGCAGTGTGAAACCGGATCCGCAGCGCAGGGGCTTTCCGGGCAAAGGGGCACCGCGCCGTCGACGCGGGGTCGACGGGTAAACTGCATCTGCACCTTGGGGGCGGCCGCGCCGCGATCCGTGTCGTTGATGTTTCGATAACCCCCGGCGTGAACTGCGGTTCCTGCCAGGCGGGATTTTTTCGCGGCGCGGCGCCGGGCGGGAACCTCGGGCGCGGCGGCGTGTTCCCCCTGCTCAGTTTTCCCGGAGAGATACGATGCATGCATCAGACCGACGCGGCCGCGCTGCCAGGCGCCCATCCGACATTCCCGCCGCAGGGTGGCGCGACATCGGCATGCGGGTTTACGCCGAGCTGTCGCGCGACCATGTTTCGGTGGTCGCGGCGGGCGTGGCCTTTTTCGGCCTGCTGGCGCTGTTCCCGGCGGTGGGCGCGGTGATGTCCGTCGCCGCGCTGGTGACCGACCCTACAATGATCGAAACGCAGCTGGCCGAATTCGTGGCGGTGCTGCCCGAAAACGCCGCCGCGATCATCCAGGAACAGGCGCAGGCGGTGGCATCGAGCGGCGAAACGGGGCTGGGCCTTGCGGCGCTGCTGGGGGTCGCCTTGTCGATCTATGGCGCATCCAAGGGCATGCGCACCCTGATCGAGGGCATGAACATCGCCTATGACGAAGAAGAAAAGCGCGGCTTTTTCAAGAAGCTGGCGGTGTCGCTGGGCCTGACGCTGTTCCTGGTATTCGGGTTGCTGCTGTCCATCGCGGTGGTGGTCGTGCTGCCCGCCCTGCTGGGCACGCTGCGCCTGCCGGATGGCATCGTCGCGGTGATCGAATGGGGGCGCTGGCTGCTGCTTGCGGTGCTTTCGGTGGCCGGGCTGGCGGTGCTTTACCGCTTTGGCCCCTCGCGCGAAGATCCAGAATGGCGCTGGGTCACCTGGGGCGCGGTCATCGCCACGGTGCTGTGGGTCGCGGGATCGCTGGGCTTTTCGCTCTATGTGCGCAACTTCGGCAGCTACAATGAAACCTACGGCACGCTGGGCGGGGTCATCATCCTGCTGACCTGGCTGTGGCTGTCGGCCTATATCGTGCTGCTCGGCGCCGAGATCAATTCCGAGATGGAACACCAGACCCGCCACGACAGCACCACGGGGCGCGATCTTCCGATGGGTCGGCGCGGGGCGGTCAAGGCCGACGAGGTCGGCGAAAGCCCCTGACCGGGGCGCGCGCCGCGGCCTAGTTCATCAGTTCCGGGCCGTGGCGATACAGGATCTGCCGCATGCGCGTCATCAGCCAGTTGGTGCGCGCATCGCTGCCGCCCAGTTCATGCCCGGCCCGCAGATGGGCGATGGCATCCTGCAGCAGCCGTTCCACCAGCCGGTCCGCCAGCGCGGTGTCGTTGTAGATCAGCCGGGCGGCCAGCCGTAGCTTGGGCAGGATGACATAGATGTCTTCATCCTCGCCGCCCATGTAGCTGGACAGGGTCACAACGGCCGCATCGGAAAAGCTGCGCACCGGTTTGCGCACCACCGGCAGATGCCAGAACCGGGCCGGAAAGCTGACAGAGCTGACGGCGCCCGAATAGAACACGATCGGCACCCCCCGCCCCATAAGCATGTCGGCCAGCGGAAACACCAGCTGCCCGTGCAGATCCACGTCCAGCACGGCCGAATCCGCAAGCGGAGCAAGGTCGAACCCCTTTTCCAGCGTGCCGACCGGACCCAGCACCTCGCCCCCGGTGCCGCGGACGAAAAAGCTGATGTCCTGAGCCTGAAGGTAATCGTCTTCGACGACAAGGATGCGCCGGATGGTCTTGTCCACGGGATCAATCTCCTTGCATGGTCCGGGTCCATGCCGGGGAAACGCGCCAGTTCCGGGGTGGTTCCATCAGCGATAACCGCAGCTTGGCCTGCGGTGCCGGCGGGCGCGAACCGCCCCTTGCGGGCGCAATGTTCCCCGCCGTCAGGAACATATTCCCCCCGCGCAGGTTGGGCCTGCAACCACACGCCCAAGCCGGAGGCATAGATGCGCAAATTCACTGTCATGAGCCTGGTTGCCGCCGCCGCGGCCTACGGAACCGCGCTGCCGGCGCAGGATTCCGACGCCCCCACGCTGACCCTTGCGGCCAGCGACGAATTCGGTCCCTACATTCAGGGGCCGGACGGGCGCCCGGTCTACGCGATGCTGACCGAGCTGAACACCGGCGACCGCCAGGACCCCCTGCAATCCTGCGAGGTCAGCTGCCGCGACAACTGGCCGGTGCTGATGGTCGACGGCGACGTGACCGTGGGCGACGGGCTGGATGCGGGGCTTGCCGACACGCTTAGCTGGCGCGGCGAATCCGTGGCGCAATACGCCGATCAGCCCCTGTTCCAGTTCTACCGCGACCAGCCGGGCGAGGAACCGCAGGGCCAGGGCATCTTCAGCTTTGGCGGCTACTGGGCGCTTCTGACGCCGGAAGCCGAGACCACGCGCACCGACACCATGCGCGAACCGCACGAAACCGCG
>CAXICP010000040.1:0-13852 GCA_964022595.1 uncultured Salipiger sp. | reverse complement strand
CCATGGTGCGCGCCACCGAAAAGATCATCAACAAGGCCAAGAAGATCGCCGGCCACATGCTGGAAGCCTCCGATTCGGATATCGAGCTGAAGGATGGCCAGTTCACCGTCGCGGGCACCGACAAGTCGGTGGCCTGGGGCGATGTCACGCTGGCGGCCTACGTGCCGCACAACTACCCACTGGAAGACATCGAACCGGGGCTTGAGGAAACCGCGTTCTATGATCCCGCGAACTTCACCTACCCGTCGGGCGCCTATGCCTGCGAGGTCGAGGTCGATCCCGAAACCGGGCGCGTCACCATCGAACGCTTTGCCGCGGCGGATGATTTCGGCAACGTGGTCAACCCGATGATCGTGACGGGGCAGGTGCATGGCGGCATCGCGCAAGGGGTCGGTCAGGCGATGCTGGAATCCTGCATCTACGACGAAAACGGCCAGCTGCTCAGCGCGTCCTACATGGATTACGCCATGCCTCGCGCCGAGGATCTTCCGTTCTTCCAGGTCGATCATTCCTGCGTCACGCCTTGTACCCACAACCCGCTGGGGGTGAAGGGCTGCGGCGAAGCGGGCGCGATCGGATCGCCCCCGGCGGTGGTGAACGCGGTGCTGGATGCGCTGAACGCGGGCGGCTTCAAGGTCGATCACATCGACATGCCCGTCAGCCCCCACCGGGTCTGGGCGGCAATGCAGGGCTGACGCGGGGCGGCGGCGCTTGACCGCGCCGCCGCTTCGTTGCGTAATCAGGGAAAGATGCAAGGGCGGGGCCCGGTCCCCGGCTCTTCGACAGGAGAACAGACGATGTACAGTTTCGACATCCAGACCCCCACGACGCTTGCCGATGCGGTGGCCGCGCTGGGCCAGGAAGAAGCGCAGGCGCTGGGCGGCGGGCAGACGCTGATCCCCTCGCTCAAGGCGCGGCTGGCCATGCCGTCGGTGCTGGTAAGCCTTGCCAGGATCGACGAGATCAAGGGGATATCCGAAGACGGCGGCGTGCTGACCATCGGCGGCGGCACCACCCATGCGGACATCGCGCGCGGCGCGACCAGTTACCCGGCGCTGGCGGCGCTGGCGGGCAATATCGGCGATCCGGCCGTGCGCAACCGGGGCACCATCGGCGGCAGCATCGCCAACAATGACCCGTCGGCCTGTTACCCGGCGGCGGCGCTGGCGTCCAAGGCCGCAATCGTCACCAACACCCGTGAAATCGCCATCGACGATTTCTTCCAGGGCATGTTCACCACCGCCCTGGACGAGGCCGAGATCGTGACGGCGGTCAAGCTGACGATCCCGGAAAAGGCCGCCTACCTGAAATTCGAACAGCCGGCGTCGCGCTTTGCGCTGGTCGGGGTGTTCGTGGCCAAATACGCCGATGGCGTGCGCGTCGCCGTGACCGGCGCTTCCGAAGAAGGCGTGTTCCGCTGGGCCGAAGCCGAAGCGGCGCTCAGCTCTGATTTCGCGCCCTCGGCGCTGGACGGGCTGTCGGTTTCCGGCGACGGGATGATCTCGGATCTGCACGGATCGGGCGATTATCGCGCCCACCTGATCGGCGTGCTGACCAAGCGGGCGGTGATTGCCGCAGGCTGACCGGATCACGCGAACGTGACAATCACCCGGTGCCGCAGGGTTCCGGGTGGTCCTGTCCTTTCAAGAGGATGCGCGGCGCCTATATGAAAGCGCATGACACATCCCCCTCTCGCGATCCCCGCCTCGGTTCTTGATCTTGCCCCGGTGCCCGAAGGCGCCAGCGTTGCCGATGCGCTGCACGAAACCATCGCGCTTGCGCAGCATGCCGAGCGCCTAGGCTATCACCGCTACTGGCTGGCGGAACATCACAACATGGCCGGCATCGCGTCGGCGGCGACCGCGGTCGTGATCGGGCAGGTGGCCGCGGCGACCTCGCGCATCCGGGTCGGGGCGGGGGGCGTCATGCTGCCCAACCATTCTCCGCTGGTGATCGCCGAGCAGTTCGGCACGCTTGAAACGCTGTTTCCCGGGCGCATCGACCTTGGCCTCGGGCGCGCGCCGGGGTCGGACCAGCTGACCGCGACGGCGCTGCGCCGCAATCATGCCTCTGCCGAACGGTTCCCCGAAGACGTGGTCGAACTGCTGGGCCTTCTGGGCGACAGCACCGACGGGCAGCCGGTGCGCGCGGTCCCGGGCGAGGGCACCCATGTGCCGGTGTGGATCCTGGGCTCGTCGCTGTTCGGCGCGCAGCTTGCGGCGCATCTGGGGCTGCCTTACGCGTTCGCGTCGCATTTCGCGCCGGATGCGCTGGACCAGGCGGTTGAAATCTACCGCGAACGGTTCACCCCCGGCATCACCGACGCGCCCCATTTCATGCTTGCGGCCAACGTATGGGCTGCCGACTCTACGCAAGAGGCGCGCCGGCTGATGAGCTCGCAGCAGCAGGCGTTCATCAACCTGCGCACGGGGCGGCCGGGGCGTTTTCCGCGCCCTGTCGACGATATCACCCGCGTGGCCGATTCCCGCTACCTGGCGCTGGCGGACCGCGCGCTGAGCATTTCCGCAGTGGGGGACCAGGCCGAGGTGGCGCGCGGGCTGCGTGGCCTGATCGACACCTACAAACCGGATGAATTGCTGCTGTCCAGCGCCATCCACGACCCCGACGCCCGCCGCCGCAGCTACGAGATCACGATGCAGGCGCTGCAAAGTCTCTGATCTCTTTCACCCGATGGTAAGGACTGCTCGGCTAGACCAAGCCCATGCGAATGCTTGGAGATGCTCAGATGTGGTTTAAACGAGGCGGGGCGCCGGTGGCGGCTGGCATGACGACGGCGGATGCGATCGTGCAGATCGTAGAACGCACTCAGGCTGTCATTCACTTCAAGCCGGACGGGACGATCCTGTCGGCGAATGAACTGTTCCTGGGTGCCCTTGGCTACACGGCCGAAGAGGTGATCGGCCAGCATCACAGCATGTTCGTGCAGCGAAGGTTCCGAAAATCAAAGGCTTACGAAGAATTCTGGGACAAGCTGCGCGCCGGCGAATTCTTCACCGACGAATTCCCCCGGATCACCAAGGAAGACGAGGTGATCTGGATCGCCGCGACCTATGCGCCGGTGTTCAACGAGGCGGGCGAGGTGGTACAGATCACCAAGATCGCGACCGAGATCACCAGCCAGCGCGAAGCGATTCGCGCCATCTCCAAGGGGCTGGACGCGCTTAGCCAGGGCGACCTGACCCATCGCGTCAATCTTGGCTCGCAGGATCGCATGCGCGAAGTTGCCGACAGCTTCAATTCCGCCGCCGACAATATCTCGCGGCTGATCACCCAGGTGCAGACGGCCTCGACCGCGATCGATGGCATTTCGTCGCAGATCGCCGCCAATTCCGACGATCTGTCGCAGCGCACCGAAACCCAGGCCGCGACCCTGGAACAGACCGCCGCCGCCGTCGAGGAATTGAACGTCAACGCGCGCTCTGCCGCCGATTACGCATCGCAGGTCGGACAAGAGGCGATGGACACCAAGACCGCCGCCGAAGGCAGCGGCCAGGTCGTCGAAGACGTGACCGCGGCCATGAAGCGCATCGAAACCTCGTCGGAATCGATTTCGCAGATCATCTCGGTGATCGACGACATCGCCTTCCAGACCAATCTTCTGGCGCTCAACGCCGGGGTCGAGGCGGCGCGCGCCGGCGAAGCGGGCCGCGGCTTTGCCGTCGTCGCATCCGAAGTGCGCTCGCTGGCCCAGCGGTCCGCGGAATCGGCGCAGGAAATCAAGGCGCTCATCAGCGAAAGCGGCGATCACGTGCGCGTTGGCGTCGAACTGGTCGAAAAGGCAAGCGGCGAGCTTGGCAACATTTTCTCGGGTGTCGACCGCATTTCCGAACGCATCCGCGAGGTGGTCAACGGCCTGCACGAACAGACCATGACGCTGGGCGAAATCAACACCGCGATTTCCCAGCTTGATACCGTCACGCAGCAGAACGCCGCCATGGTCAACGAAACGGCGACGGCGACGCGCGACCTGTCGCGCAACAGCGCCTCGTTGTCGAGCGGCGTGTCGGTGTTCCGCGTCGAAAACGACGCTGCCGCCGAACCGGTGGCAAAGGTGGCCTGGGGCTGATCGCCCCCCACGGCCCGTCCCGGTTTGCCCGGCGCCCAACGCGCCGGGCCGCCTTGCAGGGGCGCGCAGGGGCTGATAATCGAAGCTGAATTCCGATATTTTTCATCGGGAAAGGCAAAGACGTGCAGACACCCAGGCTTGAAATCCGCAACCTTGTGCGGCGCTTCGCGGGCAAGCGGGTCGTGGATGATGTGTCGCTTTCGATCCAGCCCGGCCATGTGACCTGCCTGCTTGGCCCCTCAGGGTGTGGCAAGTCGACAACCCTGCGCATGATCGCCGGGGTCGACATCCAGGACGAAGGCACGATCCACGTCGATGGCGATCTTGTCTGCGACACCGTGTTTCGCGTGCCGCCCGAACGCCGCGCCATCGGGCTGATGTTCCAGGACTTCGCGCTTTTCCCGCATCTGTCTGTGGGCGACAACGTGGCCTTCGGGCTGCGCGGACCCGGCAGCCAAAAGCGGCAGCGCGCGCAGGAACTGCTTGAACGGGTCGGGCTAAGCCATTTCATCGATGAATATCCCCACCAGCTTTCGGGCGGCGAACAGCAGCGCGTCGCGCTGGCCCGCGCTCTTGCGCCGCGCCCCAAGATCATGCTGATGGACGAGCCGTTCTCGGGGCTCGACAACCGCCTGCGCGACGGCATCCGCGACGAGACGCTGTCGCTGCTGAAGGAAGAGGGCGCATCGGTTCTGCTTGTCACCCACGAACCCGAAGAAGCGATGCGGATGGCCGATGAAATCGCATTGATGCGCGACGGGCGCATCGTGCAACGCGGCGCCCCCTACAACATCTACAACGCCCCGACCGACAAGGCGGCCGTCGCTTTTTTCAGCGATGTCAACGTGATCGAGGGCGTCGTGCGCGGGGCGCTTACCGACACGCCCTTCGGCCAGTTCCTGGCGCCCGGCATTCCCGACGGGCAAGAGGTAGAAATCGTGTTCCGCCCCCAGCACGTGGGCATCGATTTCGACCGGAACGGCACCGCGCCCCTGCCGACAAGCCGCGCCGGAACGCCGGCCCGGGGCCTTGTGGAACGGGCGCGGTTCATGGGGTCGGAAAGCCTTGTGGAATTCCGCATGGATCACAGCGGCGAGGTGCTGCGCGCGACGGTCCCCAACGTGTTTCTGCCCAAGCCCGGCACGCCCATGTGGCTGACCGTGCGGCGCGACCGGTGCTTCGTCTTTCCGCGCACGGCGGCCTAGGCGGGCAGGTTCACGGCTGGCGGATCGCCCGCACCGAGCTGTCCAGAAGGTGCTGCGTATAGGGGTGCGCCGTTTGCAGGCTGCGCATTTCGTCCACCCCCAGAAGATCGACGATCCTGCCGTGCTGCATCACCGCGATGCGGTCGCACATGTGGCCGATCACGCCAAGGTCGTGGCTGACCATCAGGTAGGTCAGCCCGCGTTCGGCGCGCAGATCGGACAACAGGTTCAGGATTTCCGCCTGCACCGACACGTCCAGCGCCGAGGTCGGCTCGTCCAGCAGCACGATGCGCGGCTCGGGGGCCAGCGCGCGGGCGATGGCGACGCGCTGGCGCTGCCCGCCGGACAGCTGGTGCGGGTAGCGAAAGCGAAATCCCTTGCCAAGGCCGACGTCGTCCAGAAGCCGGTCGATGCGGCTGTCGATGTCGGAAAACCCGTGCAGTTTCAGCACCTCGCCCAGCACCCGGTCAACGGTGTGGCGCGGATGAAGCGAGGCATAGGGGCCCTGAAAGACCATCTGCACCTGCTTGTAAAACGCCCTGGTGCGCCGGCGGCCAAGGGGCGTGTCGGCGATGCGCATGTCCCCGGACCAGCTGTCGATCAGCCCGGCGATGGCGCGCAGCACGGTGGATTTTCCCGACCCGGATTCGCCCACAAGGCCGAAGCTTTCGCCCGTGGCGACCGAGAAGGTCGCGGATTTCACCGCGTCCACGCGGTCTGCGCCAAGGCCGAACCAGACGGTCAGATCGGAAAGGTCGATGGCGGTCATGTCAGGGCACTTACCGAAGGGGCCTCGGCCCAGGCGGGATCGCGTTTCAGCACGTCCAGCCGGGGGCGGGGGTGTTCCAGATCGGGGACCGAATTCAGCAGCCCCCGGGTGTAGGGATGCGTGGCCTCGTGCAGGCGCCCGGCCTGGCAGACCTCGACCACACGGCCCGCATACATGATGAGAATGCGGTCGCAGAAATTCGAAACCAGGTTCAGATCGTGGCTGATGAAGATCAGCCCCATGCCGCGATCCGTCACCAGCTTGTCAAGGATTCCGAGCACCTGAAGCTGCACGCTGACATCAAGGGCCGAGGTCGGTTCATCCGCGATCAGGATCTCGGGGTCGGGGATCAGCATCATGGCGATCATGATGCGCTGCCCCATGCCGCCCGACACCTCGTGCGGATAAAGATCCATGACCCGCTCGGGCGAGCGGATGGCGACGGCGTCCAGCATCTTGATCGCGCGGGCGTGGGCATCGCGGCGCGAGATGCGCTCATGCGTGCGCAGCGCCTCGGTGATCTGCTGGCCGACGGTCATCACGGGGTTCAGCGAAAACTTGGGGTCCTGCATGATCATCGACGCGTGGCGCCCCCGGATCCGGCGCATCTGCTTGTCCGAGGCGGTCAGCAGGTCGGTGTCGCCCATCTGCATGCGGTCGGCGGTGATCTGGCCGGGCTTGCGGATCAGCTTGAGGATGGCGCGCCCGGTCATGGATTTGCCGGATCCGGATTCCCCCACGATTCCAAGCCGTTCGCGGCGCAGGCTGAACGAGATGCCGCGCACCGCGTCGAAATGTCCCTGCCGGGTGGGAAAGCGCACGCGCAGGTTTTCGATATCCAGAAGGTTGGTCATGGGCGGGGCACGTCGGGTGTGGTGGCGCGGGTCATTTTCCGGCTTCCTTGGGGTCGAGCACGTCGCGAAGCCCGTCTCCGAGCAGGTTGAAGGCAAGGCTGATGGTGAAGATGGCAAGCCCCGGAATGGTGGCGACCCACCAGTAATCAAGGATGTACTTTCGCCCCTCGGACACCATGGCCCCCCATTCGGGCGAAGGCGGCTGCGCGCCAAGGCCAAGAAAACCAAGCCCGGCGGCGGTCAGGATGATGCCCGCCATGTCCAGCGTCACCCGGATCACCAGCGACGAGATGCACAGCGGCCAGACGTGGCGCGTGATGATGCGGATGGGCCCCGCGCCCTGAAGCTTGATGGCGTGGATGTAATCGCTGTTGCGGATCGTCAGCGTTTCGGCCCGGGCGATGCGCGCATAGGGCGGCCAGGCGGTAAGCGAGATCGCCAGCACGGCGTTTTCGATTCCCGCGCCAAGGGCGGCGACGAAGGCCAGCGCAAGGATCAGCCGCGGAAAGGCCAGAAAGATGTCGGTGAAGCGCATCAGCACCACGTCCAGCACGCCGCCCGCGTATCCCGCGACGGTGCCGATGATCAGCCCCAGCAGCGGGGCCACCAGCGCCACCAGCGCCACGATGTAAAGCGAGATGCGCGCGCCATAGACCAGCCTGGACCAGATGTCGCGCCCAAGGCTGTCGGTGCCGAAGATGTGGCCCTGTTCGCCGGGCGCCAGCAGACGGGCGCCCAGGTCCTGGGCAAAGGGGCTTTGCGTGGCCAGCAGCGGGGCGCACAGCGCGGCAAGGATCAGCACGATCAGCACGATCAGGCCCAGCATGGCCAGCGTGTTGCCGCGCAGCTTCAGCCAGCCATTGTACCAGGCGGCGGCGCTGGCCTGGCGGCGCGATTGCGGGGCGTCCGACAGCAGCCAGGCGCGCAGGGAAGTGCGGGTCATTTCGCCCTCGGGTCGAAGAAACGGTAAAGCAGGTCGGAAAAGATGTTCAGCCCCACGAAGATGCTGCCGATCACCACGGTGCCGCCCAGCACGGAATTCATGTCATTGGCCAGCAGCGAGGTGGTGATGTACTGCCCGATCCCGGGCCAGGCGAAGATGATTTCCGTCAGCACCGACCCTTCCAGCAGGTTGGCATAGGCCAGCGCGATCACGGTGATCAGCTGGATGCGGATGTTGCGAAAGGCGTGGCGCCAGACCACGTTCCATTCGCTTAGCCCCTTGACCCGCGCGGTGGTGACGTATTCGGCGCTGAGCTGTTCCAGCATGAAGCTGCGGGTCATGCGGCTGATATAGGCAAGGCTGAAATACCCCAGCAGCGAGGCGGGCAGGATGATGTGGGAAAACGCATCCTTGAACACCGTCCAGTCGCCGGCGATCAGCGCGTCGATCAGCAGCAGGCCGGTGCGTTCGGGCACGATCCCCTGGTAGAACACGCCAAGCCGGCCCGGCCCCGCGACCCAGCCAAGGATGCCGTAGAACACCAGCAGCCCCACGAGGCCCATCCAGAAGATCGGCATCGAATAGCCCACCAGCCCCACGAGCCGCGCCAGCTGGTCGATCCAGCTGCCCCGGTAGACCGCCGCCAGCACCCCCAGCGGCACGCCGATGACCACCCCGATCAGGGTGCCCAGCGTCGCAAGTTCCAGCGTGGCGGGAAAGACGCGGGCGATGTCTTCGCTGACAAGCTGCCCGGTGCGGATCGAGCGGCCGAAATCGCCATGCAGCACGTCGTTCACGTAGATGAAGAACTGCTGCAGCAGTGGCTTGTCGAGCCCGAGTTCAAGAAGGACGGCATCGTATTGCGCTTGGGTGGCGCGTTCGCCGATCACCGCCAGCACCGGGTCGATGGGCATCACCCGGCCAATCATGAAGGTGACGAACAGCAGGCCCAGCAGCGTGACCGCGATGGTCAGCAGCGTGCCGATCAGCTTTCGCGGCCAGCGCGGCGCAAAGGGCGACCGCCGGGCGTATGGCGCGGGGGCATTATCCTGGGACAAGGGGGTTCCGGTCTTTGAAAAAGGGGGCGGGCGCCGTGGCCCGCCCCGGTCAGGCTTACTTGGTCACGACCCAGTAGGACGCGGCGGTGGTGGCCCCGCCCGAGATGAAGTTCTCGACGCTGCCCTGCATCGCGTGCTGTTCGATCTGCTGGAACATCACGCCGAAGGGCGACACCTGCTGATGGGTCTTTTGCAGGTCGACATACATCTCGGCGCGGGTGTCGGTGTCGTTTTCGACAACGGCGGCAAGGGTGTCCTGCGTCATCTCGGGGATGTCCCAGGCGTTGCGCCAGGCAAGATAGCCGGTGTTGCCGGCTTCGTCGGCGTTGTCGGGGTTGACCGCGAAAGTGCCCGCGTTGGTGTTGGGGTCGGGGTAATCCGGGCCCCAGGCACCAAGGTAGATGTCATGTTCGCGCGCGCGGTAGCGATCCAGCGTCTGCGCGCCGGTGCCCACGATCAGCGACACGTCGCAGCCCAGCTGGCCCCAGGTGTTCTGCAGCGACTGGGCGATGTCCATGCGTTCCTGCGCCTCGCGCACGGAAATCTCGATCGTGCCGCATTCGGGGTGATCCGACGCCGCAAGCGCGGCCTTGGACTTTTCCATGTCGTAGGTGAACGGCTTTTCGGTCAGCGCGCCAAGGAAGGTCAGCGGCAGGAAGGCCTGGTGCACGGTGTATTGCCCGTTCAGGAAGCTGCCGGCCATGCCCTGGTAATCCACCGCCCATTTCAGCGCCTCAAGCACCTTGGGATCGGTCAGCATGTCCTTTTTCTGGTTCGCGGACCAGTACATCAGCCGGCCCTTGAGCTCGTCCACGACCTTGAGCCCGTCGGTTTCCTTGACCGACGCGATGTCCTCGGGGGACAGGTTGCGGGCGATGTCGATGTCGCCGCGTTCCAGCTGCAGCCGCTGCGTGGCGGATTCCTGGATGTGCTGGACGATCACCCGCTTCATCGCCGGCTCTTCGCCGCCGTAATTGGGGTTAAGATCCATCAGCACGGATTCGTTGGGCTTCCAGTCCACCACCTTGTAGGGGCCAGAGCCGGCGGTGTTGGTGCGCAGCCAGGCGGACCCCATGTCGCCGTCGGTCTCGTTTTCCATCACGGTCGCCATGTCGACGATGCCGCCGATGGTGGCCGTCAGGCAGTTGAGCACGAAGGACACGGCGTATTTCTGGTCAAGCGTGATGACCAGCGTCTTGTCGTCGACCGCCTTGATGGTTTCCTCGGCGTTTTCGGGGGTGAAGCCGAATTGCGTCAGGATGAAGCTGGGCGTCTTGTTCAGCTTGACGGCGCGCTGCAGCGAAAACGCCGCGTCCTTGGCGGTGACCGGGTTGCCCGAGGCAAAGACATGCCCGTCGGCCATGGTGAAGGTGATGGTGGTGCCGTCTTCGGACACTTCCCAGCTTTCGGCAAGCTCGGGCTGATAGCCGGCATCCAGGTCAAGCGGGTCGAAGTTGACCAGCTTTTCATAGACGTTGCGCGACACGTCGGCGCCTGCGAATTCGAAGCTTTCGGCCGGATCGAAGGTCTTGATGTCGTCGATGCGGTTGGCGATCACCAGCATGTTGGGCGGGGTTTCCGCCATGGCGGGCAGGGCGACGCCGCCCATGAGGCTGGCGAGCAGCGCGGCGGTGCGCAGGCTGCGGCTTGTCTTGATCATGTGATACTCCCGGTTGGTTGTTCGATGCCGGTTGTCCGGCTTGTTGGTGTCGTCGTCTCAGGTGCCCCAGGTCTTGCGCAGCACGCGCAGCCAGTTGCGATAGCACAGTTTTTCCATCATCTCGGCGCCGATGCCATGGTCCAGCATCGCGCGGCGCAAAGCGGGCAGGCCGGCGCAGTCGGCGATGTCGCGGGGCACCAGCGCCCCGTCGAAATCCGATCCGAACCCCACGCGATCCTCGCCCAGAATTTTGACCAGATGGTCAAGATGTTGCATCATCACGTCAAGCGAAAAGTCGCTGTCCATCTGCCCGTCCGGGCGCAGGAAGGCGGATGCGAAATTTATGCCCACCATTCCATCGCTTTGCGCGATCATCTCAAGCTGGCGGTCGGTCAGGTTGCGCGAATGGGGGGTCACGGCGAAGGCGTTGGAATGGGTGGCGACCAGCGGCGCATCGGTGATCGCGGCCACATCGTCCATGCCCGCCTCGTTCAGGTGGCTGAGATCGATCATGATCTTCAGCCGGTTGCATTCGGCCACCAGCCGCTTGCCGTGATCGGTCAGGCCCGGCCCGATGTCGCCGGTGGACGGATAGCGGAACGGCACGCCGTGGCCAAAGATGGTGGGGCGCGACCACACCGGCCCAAGCGAGCGCAGCCCGCGCGCGTGCATCCGGTGCAGCACTTCGAATTCGGGGTCGATGGCCTCGGCGCCTTCGATATGCATGATCGCGGCCATTTTCGGCCCAGCGATGGCGGCTTCAAGTTCGGGCACCGTGCGGCAGATGGTCAGGGCGCCTGCGGCCTCCATCGACTCTAGTGCGGCGGCGCCCTGCAGCGTGATTTCCAGCGCTTCGGGCTGGGGAATCATCGCGGGCAGGGGCAAGTCGTAGCTGGGGTTGGACATTTCCTCGGCCTTTGCCGCCTTGTCGACGGGCGAGGGGACATAGATCGCGAAGAACCCGCCGCCCAGCCCGCCCGCCTGCGCGCGCGGCAGGTCGATATGCCCGTCCGGCAGCCCGCCCGCCACGCCTTCGGGGGTGGCGGTGCCGCGCAACAGGCGCAGGGCAAGGTCGTTGTGTCCGTCAAAGATCGGCGGGGCGGTCAGGGTCATCGCGGGCGGTCCTTGGTGTCGTTGTCTGCCCAACCTGCGTCTGCACTCGTTTGCCTGCAAGCGGTTTCAGCCGAACAGGTAGGCGTAGGCCAGCACCCAGACCGGCACCACCACCAGAAGGACCAGCATGTAGGCACCGTTCCAGATCACGCCGACGTGGCGCGCCGAGACGCCGCCGAAATTGCCGGTCAGCAACGTGGTCGCCGTGAACGGAGAGCTGATGCCCCCCAGCGCCCAGCCCGCGGTGATCGCCGTGACCAGCGCGGCGGGGGAAATGCCCAGTTCCGCCGCCGTTGGCAGCAGCGGCGCGATCAGCGTGACCGCCAGGATCGGGTTCATCGCCGCCTGTCCCAGCAGCGGGATGATCCAGACCAGCCCGACCAGCACCAGCCAGGTCGGCAGGTCCTCGGGGTGAAAGCCGCTGGCCTTGACCAGAGGCGCCAGCAGCGGCGCGCCGACGGTGCCGATATAGCCGGCCATCATCAGCAGCAGCACCTCGGATTTGTAGGCGGGCATTTCGCGAAACGCGTAGTCGCGCAGGCGGGTGCGCACCGGCAGGCCGCCCTGGCGCGCCTGCATCGCCGCCCAGACCAGCGCCATCACCGGCACGATCACCAGCACCAGCGCAATGATGCGCAGCCCGGTCAGCCAGCCCAGCACGGCGGTGCTGGTCACCAGGATGCCCAGCAGCCATGCCAGCGGCCGCAGCTTCGACCAGTCGTTGTCGGGCGCGCCGCGCGGCGGCGGCGGGGTGGTCAGCCTGGGCTTGAACAGCGTGTCGATCCCCCAGCCCAGAAAGGTCATCAGCACGGCCGTTCCCAGCGCGGGCAGCGCGACGCCCGCCCAGGTCGCGCCGGGGATCAGCGCGGTGGTGATGGCGACCGAAAAGCTAAGCGGCGACCACGGCAGCGAGGTGATGAACCCGCGCTGGATCGCCAGCAGCATCCGGCGGCGGCGGTGGCCGCGGATCTCGGCGTCGGGTTCTTCGCGGGCGGCGGCGGTGGCAAGGCTGCCCAGCAGCGCAATCGAGCCGTAATTCAGCAGCAGGGCAAAGGCGGTGCCGCCCAGCGTCAGCGCAAGGTAGCGCCGCCCGGGCGGCTGGCGGGCCAGGAACGACCCCGCCTCGCGGATTTCGGGGGATGGTTCGGCGGCGCTGCGCAGCGTGGCAAGCGCGGCGAAGAAGGCGGCGATGAAGGTGCCCGAAATCATCGCGCGCGTCACCACCTCTTGCCAGTCCAGCACCCGCAGCACCAGCAGCACGGTCAGAACCGCGGCGGCGATCACGAAGCCCTTGCGCCCCGGCCTGACCATGATGAACAGCACGCCCACCAGAACGGCCCAAAGCGTGAAGGTCAGCGGCGCCAGCAGCGCCGTGTGCCCCCATTCGCGGATCGCCACCAGCGCGGTGACCGCGATCAAAAGCACCCCCGTCAGCTTGTGGGTCAGGGGAATGTCGGGGTCAGGGCTGGTCTGCATGACGCTTGGGGCGCTCTTGGTCAGGGGCGACCGGCCTTGAGGATCGGTCAGTCTTGATGACCTTGTACGCAGCACCGGCGCGGCAGTGCAAGCGGCGGCGGCGTCATCAAAGCTTCATCGCTCTGTCACCTTTCCGAATGCCCGCCGTCACATCATTGGCATGAGGCATGCCCTACACCGCGTCTGGAACAGGAATTCCCGGGGGACAGATGCTCGTCGTTGACAAGCTGACCAGGCGCTTCGGCGCAAACACGGCCGTGGACGGCGCAAGCTTTACCGTCGATCGCCCGATGATGATCGGCATCATCGGGGCGTCGGGCGCGGGCAAGTCCACCCTGCTGCGCATGATGAACCGGCTGACAGACGCGTCGGAGGGCGAGCTGCGCTTCGAAGGGCGCAACGTGCTGGCGCTGCGCGGCGCGCAGCGGCGGCGCTGGCAGTCGGACTGCGCCATGATCTTCCAGCAGTTCAACCTGGTGCCGCGCATGGACGTGGTGTCGAACGTGCTGCACGGCACCTTGTCGCGGCGCCCTGTGCTGGGCACGCTGTTCAACCTTTACCCCCGTGCGGACATCCACAAGGCCATCGACATCCTCGACCGCCTTGGCATCGCCGCCCACGCATCCAAGCGCGCCGAGGCGCTTTCGGGCGGCCAGCAGCAGCGCGTCGCCATCGCCCGGGCGCTGA
>CAXICP010000039.1:0-13957 GCA_964022595.1 uncultured Salipiger sp. | reverse complement strand
GTCTCACATTCCGGCAGCGCCCGGGGACGGGGCGCGGGATGGTCCGCGAGCCAGGATGCAGGTTTCGACCCCTCTCAGCCCCGCAGGGCCGCCGTTACCGTTGCAGCGCCGACATCAGGCGCGGCATCAGGTCAAGATGGCGCTGTACAAGGTCCACGACGCGCGGCTCGTCATGGGCGGCAAGCGCGTCGATCATCTGCCGG
Source organism: uncultured Salipiger sp. (assembly GCA_964022595.1). Taxonomy (GTDB): domain Bacteria; phylum Pseudomonadota; class Alphaproteobacteria; order Rhodobacterales; family Rhodobacteraceae; genus Salipiger. The sequence goes on along the minus strand of CAXICP010000039.1, from coordinate 13,754 downwards.
TGCTCGCTTTCGATGATGTCGGTCTTGCCCACCCCCTGCTGAAGCGAAAGCATCGCCACGCGCGCCAGCGGTGCCTGAAGCCCGTCGAACACCTGCACCAGAACCGTGTTGCCCGCCGCCGCCACGAAGGCCTGGTGGAACAGCCGGTTGATTTCCACGCAGTCCAGGAAATCGTCGGGCGAGGTGGCTTCATGCGCATCGCACAGCGTCGTCAGCTCGGGCGGAACAGGGCGCCGTTCGCGGCAGATCTTGCGCGCCGCATGGGTTTCGACCATCAGCCGCACCTCGTAAAGGTCGCGCAGTTCGGCGGCGGACAGGCCGCGCACCATGGCGCCCCGGCGCGGGTGCAGTTCCAGGTATCCTTCGGCCGCCAGCCGGTTCAGCGCCTCGCGCACCGGGGATCGCGACACGCCCGTCGCCTCGCCCGCGGCGGCCTCTTCGATGAAGCCGCCGGGCGGGAAGTCTCCGTTCAAGACCTTGGCGCGAATGCCGCGATAGGCGCGTTCGCGGGCCGAAAGCGGCTGGTCCGTTTCGGCAAGACCGACCGCGTTGCCGTATTGCCCTTTCATTCGTCACCTCATCGTCAAATCGCCGCAGCGCCCCGGGAAAATGGAACGAGGGCTGGACAGAATCAAATCTCATCTCTTGTATACACGGAGAAGACACAGTGAGGACACGGTAGAAATGATGGACGGATCGCAGGATATCGGCGCCGCCGGCAGCTGGCGCGTCGGCGTGGATTCGGGCGGCACCTTCACCGACGTGTGCATGTTCGACGAAACCAGCGGCAAGATCGCCATCTGGAAAGTATCCTCGACCCCGGACGACCCGTCGCGCGGCATCGCGCAGGGCGTGCAGGAAGGCATGACCGAGAGCGCCGGCGGCGGCGCCTCGCCCGCTGCGGCGGTGTCCTACCTGGGCCATGGCACGACCGTGGCGACCAACGCGCTGATCACCCATCGCGGCGCGAGGGTCGGCCTGCTGACCACCGACGGCTTTCGCGACCTGCTGGAAATCGGGCGCCAGAAACGCCCCGACCTGTACGACCTGTTCGCCGAAAAGCCGCAGACGCTGGTCCCGCGCGAGCTGCGCTTCGAGCTTCCCGAACGCATGCTGCGCACCGGCGACGTGGCCGTTCCGCTGGACGAGGACGCGGTGCGCGCCGCCGCCCGCGCCCTTGGCGATGCCGGGGTAGAAGCGGTGGCGATCTGCTTCCTTTATGCCTTTGTGAACCCGGCGCATGAACAGGCCGCCCGCCGCATCGTGGAACAGGAACTGCCCGGCGTGTTCATCTGCGCCAGCCATGAAATCGCGCCCGAGTTCCGCGAATTCGAACGCCTGTCCACCGCGACCGTCAACGCCTATCTTGGCCCGATCATGCACCGCTACATCAGCCGGCTGACGCCCCGGCTGACCGAACTGGGCCTGCCGGTCGCGCCGCACCTGACGCAATCCAACGGCGGGGTCGTGCGCTTTGAGGTGGCCGCCGAAACGCCGGTGCGGGCGGTGCTGTCGGGCCCGTCCACCGGGGTCGTGGCGGCGCAGGCCATCGCGCGCCAGTCCGGGCACGGCGACATCATCACCTTCGACATGGGCGGCACGTCTTCGGATGTGGCGCTGATGGCGGGGGGCGAAACCAGCCAGACCAATGAATCCTCGGTGCATGGCTATCCGATCAAGGCGCCGATGCTCGACATCCACACCGTGGGCGCGGGCGGCGGGTCGATCGCGCGCATCGACAGCGGAGGCTTGCTCAAGGTCGGGCCGGAAAGCGCGGGCGCCGATCCCGGCCCGGTGTGCTATGGGCGCGGCGCCAGCGAACCCACGGTGACAGACGCCAATATCGTGTTGCAGGTGCTGAACCCCGTCGAAATCCTGGACGGGCGGATGAAGGTGCATCGCGATCTGGCGGTCGCCGCCATCGGCAGGATGGCCGACGCGCTTGGCATGGGCACGATGGAAGTGGCGCAGGGCATCATTTCCGTGGTGACCGCCAACATGGCCAAGGCGATCCGGGTGATTTCGGTGCAGCGCGGGCATGATCCGCGCAACTATGCGCTCATGGCCTTTGGCGGCGCGGGGCCGCTGCACGCGGTGCGGCTGGCGCAGGAATTGCGCATGACCACGGTGATCGTGCCGCGCAGCCCCGGCATCCTGTGCGCGATGGGGCTGCTGCTGACCGATCTGCGCGCGGATTTCTCGGCCACGCGGCTGGTCCCGCTGGAACCGGACGCGCGCGCCGGGATCGCCGACGCCATGGCCCGCGTCGATGCCGAAGCCGCCGACTGGTTCGCGCAGGAAGCCATCCCCGCCGATCGCCAGGTGCTGACCCGGCGCATCGACATGCGCTATGACGGGCAGAATTACGAATTGTCGATCCCGCTGCCCGACGGCCCGGTCACTGATGAGACGCTGGACGCGCTGCGCACCGGGTTCACGCAGGCGCATGAACGCATGTACGGCTTTGCCGTGCCGGACGAACGCATCCTGTGCGTCACCTTCCGCGCCGAGGCGACGGGCCTTGTGCAAAAGGCCCGCCTGACCGAACGCCCCGAAGGGCCCGCCGATGCCTCGGGCGCCGTCACCGGCGCGCGCGACGTGTGGTACCCCGAAACCGGCGAATTCACCGAAACCACGCTTTACGCGCGCGACCGTCTGGCGCCCGGCATGGTCTTTGCCGGCCCCGCCATCGTCGAGCAGATGGACACCACCACGCTGATCCCGCCCGGTGTCACCGCCCGCGTCGATGCCATCGACAACCTTATTCTGGAGCTGCCCCGATGACTGCCCCAACGCTTGATCCGATCTCGGTCGAGGTGATCGGCGCCGCGCTGTCGTCCATCGTCGAGGAAACCGGCGAGGCGCTTGTCCGCGCGTCCTATTCCACCAACATCAAGGAGCGACGCGATTGTTCCACCGCGCTGTTCGACCGGCAGGGGCGCACCCTGTGCCAGGCCGAACATATCCCGATCCACCTTGGCAGCTTTCTGGATTTCATCCCGATGCTGCTGGCCGACCATCCCGAGGCCGACCTGCGCCCCGGAGACGTGTTCGTCGGCAACGACGCCTATCGCGGCGGGGGCACCCACCTGCCCGACATCGTTCTGGCCGAGCCGATCTTTGTCGACGGTGATCTGGTGGCGTGGACGGTGAACCTTGCCCACCATTCCGATTTCGTCGACCGCGCCCATGCCCATATCTATCAGGAAGGGCTGCGCATTCCGCCGATCCGCCTGTACCGGGCGGGCGAATTGCAAAGGGATGTGCAGGAACTGATCCTGCTGAACTGCCAGGTGCCGCGCGAACGGCTGTCGGACCTGCGCGCCCAGATGGCCGCCAACCGCGTCGGCGTCGCCCGGTTCCAGGAACTGTGCGCGCGCTACGGCACCGACACGGTGCTCGCCTCGGGCGAGGCGCTGCTGGATTACGCCGAACGCAAGATGCGCGCGGGCATCGCGGCGCTACCCGATGTCAGCTGGCGGTTCGCAGACGTGTTCGACAACCTCGATTTCGACGATCCCATCCCCTTTGCGGTGACGGTCACGGTGGCGGGCGACGCGCTGAGCCTTGATTTCGAAGCCCCGCCGCAGATCCGCGCGCCCATCAACATGACCCGCACTGCGCTGCTGGCCACCGTGTATTACATCGTGAAATCGGTGATCGACCCCACGGTGCTGCCCAACGCGGGGCTTGCGCGCCCGCTGACGGTGCGCGCGCCGCATGGCTCGATCCTCAACTGTGCCCACCCGGCGGCGGTCAACGGGCGGGTGCAGACCTGCCAGCGGGTCGCGGACCTGATCCTTGGCGCGCTGGCGCAGGCGGTGCCGGACCGGGTGTCGGCCTGCACCAATTCCACCTGCTCGGTCGCGGTGTTTTCCGGCACGCGCCAGAGCGGGCCGGATGCGGGCAATTACTGGGTCTACCTGGAAACCATCGGCGGGGGCGGCGGCGCGCGCCCCGATGCCGACGGGCTGGATGGCATCCACGTGCACGCCACCAACACGTCCAACCTGCCGGTCGAGGCGCTGGAAGGCGAATATCCCCTGATCCTGGAACGCTATGAGCTGGTCGACGGCTCGGGCGGCACCGGCAGGCATCGCGGAGGCATGGGCCTGCGCCGGGTCTACCGCGCGACCGAAGACTGCATGGTTCACGTGGACGTGTCGCGCAACAAGTCGCGGTCCTGGGGCCTTATGGGCGGCGGCGCGGGCGGGCATGGCAGCTATGCCATCAGCCTGGAAAGCGCGCCCTTCGATCGCGGCTATGGCACGTTGCGCGCGGGCGAGTGGCTGGAAATCGTCACCCCCGGCGGGGGCGGCTACGGCGCCGCCGACGAACAGGATGCCGCCCCGCCCATCGCGGCGCAATAGACAGCATAAAACCCCAGGGGCCGCCAAGAGCCCGCAACACCCGACAAGGAGACTGGACAGATGACGACCAAAATGAACCGGCGCGGCTTTCTCGCGACGACCGGCGCCGCTGCGGGCACGCTGGGCTTTCTGGGCACCCAGGCGGCGCTGGCCCAGGAAGGCGGCACGCTGCGCTTCGGCCTATCGGCCTATCCGCCCAGCTTCGACATCTGGACGTCGAACGGAACGGCGGCGGGCACGGTCAAGATGATGTGCCACCGCGGCCTGCTGAGCTATGACAAGGACGGCGTGATGCAGGGCGAACTGGCCCAAAGCTGGGAGGTGTCCGAAGACGGCAGCTGGACCTTCCGCCTGCGCGATGCGCTGTGGCACGACGGCACGCCCGTGACCGCCGAAGACGTCGCCTGGACCGTGCTTGAAGCGCAGAAATCGGATTCGGCCGCCTATCTGCAGGGCCAGCTTGCCAGCATCACATCGGTCGAAACCCCGGATGCGAAGACGGTCGTCATGAAGACCGCCGAACCGCAGGCCGTGCTGCCCGGCTGGTTCGCGCATTACAACATGTGCATCGCGAAAAAGGGTTCGGAACGCGACAGCCTGATGGGCGCGGGGCCGTTCAAGCTGGCCTCGGTCGATCGCGGCGTGTCGATCAGCGTCACCGCCAACCCCGACTACTACAAGGAAGGCCTGCCCCGCGTCGCCGGCATCGATGCCATCGTCTACGCCGATGAAAACCTGCGCATCGCCGCGCTGGAAGCGGGCGACGTGGACGTGGTGGAATACGTGCCCTGGCAGGCCATGGCGCAGGTGGGCGGCAACGACGAGCTGCAGCTGGACACCACCTTCGGGCCGTTCATGTACCTGACCTTCAACGCCACGAAACCGCCCTTCGACAACCCGCTGGTGCGCCGCGCCATCGGCCATGCGATCAAGCGCGAAGACATCGCCGCCGCTGCATTCTTCGAACGCGGCGCGCCGCTGGAACATCTGCCCATCGCGGATGCGTCGGAATTCTACAACCCCGAGCTGGCCAACGAATGGTCCTATGACCCCGAAAAGGCCCAGGCCCTGCTGGCCGAGGCCGGCTATCCCGACGGTTTCGACTGCACCATGCTGTCGACGGCGCAATACGGAATGCACCAATCCACCGCCGAGGTCTGCCAGGCCTATCTTTCGATGATCGGCGTCAACGTCACGCTGGACCTGCCCGAATGGTCCACCCGCGTGAAAAAGGGCAACGAGGGCACCTATGACATCGCCGTCATGGGCACCGCCGCCGACAACAACGACCCCGACGGGCTGGCCAACGTGGTCGACGGCTCGCTGCCCAATGCCTTTGTGCGCAGCTACGGGCTGGACACGCCCGAGATATCCGAGCTGTTCGCCCGGGGCCGCGCCAGTTTCGACGCCGAGGAACGCAAGGCGATCTACAAGGAACTGGAACAGGTCGCCATCGAAACGGCGCCGATCATGGGCCTGTGCTGGCGCGAACAGGGCTATGGCCTTGCGGGCAACGTCACCGGCTTTTCCAACATGCCGGGGCAGCTGACCTTCTATTCCGGCTTCACGCTGGAATCCGCGATGCTCGGGTAAGCCGATCAATGCTCAGATACATTGCTTTCAGAACGCTTGTCGCGCTGTTCCTCGTGTGGATCGTGGTGACGATCGTCTTTCTTCTGCTGCACCTGATCCCCGGCGATCCGGCCGAGTTGCTGCTGAGCAGCGGCAACGTGGCCGCCGATCCGCAGGCGGTGGCGGCGCTGCGCGAAAGGATGGGGCTGAACGCCCCTCTCTGGCAGCAGTATCTGGACCACATGGCCGGAGTCCTTTCCGGTGATCTTGGCGCGTCGTTTCGCGACGGCGCGCCGGTGATCGAACAGATCGCCCTGCGCCTGCCCCGCACGCTTGAAGTGATCGTGGCCGCCTCGCTTATCGCGACGGGCATCGGCGTGCCGCTGGGCACCTATGCGGCGATCCGCGCCGACGGGCGGGCGGATGCGGCGATTTCGCTGTTCGCCTCGGCGGCGCTGTCGACGCCGGTGTTCGTGGTGGGTTCGGTCGTGATCCTGATCTTTGCGCAGGAATTGCGCTGGCTGCCCGCCGGCGGGTTCGTGCCCTTTTCCGAAGATCCGCTTGAACATCTGAAACTGCTGCTGCTGCCCGCATGCACCGTCGCGCTAAGCCTGCTGGCGGTCATCACCCGCATGAGCCGCGCCTCGGTGCTTGAGGTGCTGCAACGCGATTACGTGCGCACCGCCCGGGCCAAGGGCCTGCCGGTGCGCGCCGTGCTGCGCCGCCACGTGGTGCGCAACGCGCTGATCCCGGTGCTGACCGTGCTGGGGCTGGAAATGGGCACCCTGATCGGAGGCACCGTGCTGGTGGAATTCGTCTTCAACTGGCCGGGATTGTCCGGCTATCTCGTGTCGGCGGTGGATGCGCGCGACTACCCCGAGGTGGTGGGCATCGTGATGACCATCTCGGTGCTGTTCGTGCTGCTGAACCTTGTGGTCGACGTGCTGAACGCCGCGCTTGATCCGCGCATTTCGCTGGTGCGCTAGGATGGACAGGTCGACACGCAGGCTGATCCTGCCCGCCTCTTTCGCCGCGCTGGTTCTGGCGCTTGTGCTGCTGGCGCCGGTGCTGCCCTTGCAGGACGTGCGCGGCATGGACATTCCCAACCGCTTTTCGGGGCCGTCGGCGGCCCATTGGCTGGGCCAGGACGGGTTCGGGCGCGACGTGCTGGCCCGGCTGATCTGGGGCGGGCGCGCATCGCTGTTCATCGCCGTGGGCTCGGCGCTGCTGGCCGCGATCGCGGGCACCGCGCTGGGGCTGCTGGGGGGGTATTTTCGCGGCGTGGTGGAATTGGTCACCGTGCGCGCGGTCGAGATCATCCTGTGCCTGCCGCCGCTGCTGCTGGCGCTGCTGGTGGTGGCGATCCTGGGCGCGGGCACCTGGCCGCTGATCCTGGCGCTGACCATCCTTTACACGCCGAACTACACCCGCGTCGTCTATGCGGCGACGCAGCAGGTGCGGGGGCTGGATTTCGTGACGGCGCAGCGCGCCATGGGCACGCATCCGCTGAAGATCCTGCTGCGCACCATCCTGCCCAACGTGTTGCCGCCGCTGCTGGTGCAGATGTCGCTGGTGGTCGCCTCGGCCATGGTGATCGAAAGCGGGCTGTCGTTCCTGGGCCTTGGCGTCGTGCCGCCCACCCCGTCCTGGGGGCTGATGATCCGCGAGGCGCGCGGCGCGATGGAAGTGGCGCCGTTGCTGCTGGTCTGGCCGTCGCTGGCGCTTGCGGGCACGATCCTGACCTTCAACCTTTTGTGCGACCGGCTGCAATCGGCGCTGGACCCGCGCGCGGTGACCGCGGGCGGCGCCCTGTGGCTGCGCCCGCGCAGCCGCGCCGCGAAACGGCCTGCGCCGCCGGTGCCTGCCGCGCCCGATGCGCCGCTGCTGGACATTGCGGACCTGTCCATCGCCGCGCGCGACCTTGAACTGGTGCGCCGCGTCACGCTGACGGTGCGCCCGGGCGAAACCGTCGCGCTGGTCGGCGAAAGCGGGTCGGGCAAGACGCTGACCGGCCTTGCGATGACGGGGCTGCTGCCCGACACGCTGCGCCTGACGGGCGGTTCGGCGCTGTACACGCTGCGCGACGGGACGCGCATCGACCTTGCCAGCCTTGACGAGGACGCGATGCGCCGGCTGCGCGGCGATGAAATCGCGATGGTGTTCCAGGATGCGGCGGCCTCGCTCAACCCGGTGCTGCGCATCGGCGACCAGGTGGCCGAGGCGATCACCGCCCATGCCGACCTGTCGGGCGAGGCGCTGACTGCCCGTGTGGTCGCGCTGCTGCGCCAGGTCGGCATCCCCGACCCCGAACGCCGCCTGCGCGCCTATCCGCATGAGTTGTCCGGCGGGCAGCGCCAGCGCGCGATGATCGCCGTGGCCATCGCGGGCAACCCGCGCCTGCTGATCGCGGATGAACCCACCACCGCGCTTGACCCCACCATTCAGGCGCAGATCCTGGCGCTGTTCGCGCAGCTGCGCCGTGACACGCCGGGCATGGGGATGATCTTTGTCACCCACGATCTGGCCGTGGTGGCCGAGATCGCCGACCGCGTGACGGTGATGTACGCCGGCGAGATCGTCGAAGAAGGCCCCGTGGCCGACGTCTTTGCCCAGCCCCGCCATCCCTACACCGCCGCGCTGATCGCATCGGTGCCCGAAAGCGGCGCCGCGCGGCTGACGGCGATTCCCGGCGCCGTGCCCTCGCCCCGGGCCATGCCGTCGGGCTGCCGGTTCGCGCCGCGCTGCGCCCATGCCGCGCCCGATTGCCGCGATCACGCGCCCCGCGCCGCCCGGCCCGCCCCGAACCGCATCACCCGCTGCCTGCGCTGGGAGGAGGTCACATGACCAACCACACCCCGAACGCCCCCCTTGTCGAGGCGCGCGGCCTTGGCCGGAATTTCCCCCAACGCCAGGGGCTTCTGGGCCGCGCGCGCGATGTCTGGGCGGTGAACGACGTGACGCTGAGCGTCGCGCGGGGCGAAACCGTCGGCGTGGTCGGCGAATCCGGCTGCGGCAAGTCCACGCTGGGGCGCATCATGATGGGGCTGGACGACCCGTCCTGCGGCGAGGTCCGCTTTGACGGGCGCGACCTTGCCGGGCTGGGCGGGGCCGAGCGGCGCAAGCTGTCGCGGCGCATGCAGATGGTGTTCCAGGACCCGTTCGGATCGCTTGACCCGCGCCGCAGCATCGGCGCGCAGATTGCCGACGGGCTGCGCACCCATGACATCGTCCCCGGCGCGCAGGTGCCCGCCGAGGTGGGGCGCCTGCTGGAACAGGTGGGCCTGCCCGCATCCGCCGCGCAGCGCCGTCCGCACGAATTTTCCGGCGGTCAGCGCCAGCGCATCGCAGTGGCCCGGGCGTTGTCGACCCGCCCCGATTTCATCGTGGCGGACGAGCCGGTGTCGGCGCTGGACGTGTCGATCCAGGCGCAGGTGGTGAACCTGCTGATGGACCTGCGCCGCGATCTGGATCTGGCGATGCTGTTCATCAGCCACGATCTGCACGTGGTGCGCCACCTGTGCACGCGGATCGTGGTGATCTATCTGGGCCGCATCGTCGAACAGGGCCCCGCCGAACAGGTGTTCGCCCGCCCCGCGCATCCCTACACCCGCGCCCTGCTGGCGGCGACGCCGTCACTGCACCCGCGCGCCGATCGCGGCGGGGGCGTGCTTGCCGGCGATCTTCCAAGCCCGGCGAACCCTCCGTCGGGGTGCCCGTTCCGCACCCGCTGCCCGCTGGCGCAAGACGCCTGCGCCGACGCGGTGCCGCCGCTGGCGCCGGTCGGCCCCGCGTGGTCGGCGGCTTGCATCAGGGCGGGCGCCGCATGACCCCCGCCGCCACCACCACCCCCGGCGCCGCGCCGAAAGATTTCATCTATCGGCGCGCAACCCCTTTGAATTGGACGTCTCGCGCCCCGGCGGTTTCATTGGATGAAACCGGCCCGGGGCCGGGCATGACAGGCAAGGATTCGAACGCATGATCGACAAGATCCGCATGGCAGAGCTGACCTCGCAAGAGGCCCGCGAGGAATTGACGTCGGACGCCGTGGTGCTGCTGCCCATGGGTTCGCTTGAAGACCAGGGCATTCACGCGCCCATGGGCGACTACATGGCCGCCGACCTGATGGCGATGGAAATCGCGCGCGCGGCGCGGGCGGATGGCGTGGCGACCTTTGTCGCGCCGGTCATCCCCTTCGGCGGCAAGGATTATTTCGAATCCAGCCACGGCGGCATTTCCATCAGCCACGCCACGCTGTGCGGCATTCTGGACGACATGTTCGGCTGCCTTGACCGGCACGGCATCCGCAAGCTGATGATCGTCAACGGCCATGGCGGCAACGTTCCCGCCATCACCGAGGTCGCGCTGCGCTGGCGCCAGAAGGCGGGCCTCTTCGTGCCGTCCATGTACCTGTGGCAGGTGGCTTACGGCGAGCTGCCTGCGCTGATCGGGGCGGACAAGGCCAACGCCAGCTCGGGGCATGGCGGCGACCCGCTGACCTCGGTCGGGCTGCATTTCTACCCCGACCTGATCCGCCAGGACCTGGTGCGCCCCGCCCCCACCGGCAGCACGATCAAGGGGCTGGATATCGGCGGCTTTTCGTCCGTCGTCTATGACGGCGCCAGGATCCAGGCCCCGATCGAGGCGCTGGAGGCCACCGAAACCGGCGCCTACGGCTGCGATCCGACCCTGTGTTCGGCCGAAACCGGGCAGGCGCTGATCGCGCGGCTTGCGCAGATCGGCGCCGGGCTTGTGCGCGACCACGTCGCCAAGGGCCTGCACGACTAGACAAACCCAGACCGGCCAAAGCCGGCACACCCCCAACACGGAGAAACCACATGAAACGCACCCTCCTTGGCCTTGCCACCATGGCCGCGCTGCTGGGCAGCACCGCCCATGCGGAAACCACCTGGAAGATGGCCACCAAGATGCCCGTCGACAGCCCCGAGGGGCAGGTGTTCGAGAAATTCGCCGAGCTGACCGAAGAATACACCGGCGGCGAGCTCAAGATCACCGTCTATCCCAACGAACAGCTGGGCAAGGAAAACGCCGTTCTGGAACAGCTTCAGGCCAACATCGTGCAGATCTACGCCGAAGGCTTCGGCTACATGAAAAAGTGGGAACCGGCGCTTGGCTGGCTCGCCGCGCCCTATGCGTTCGACGATTACGACCACTGGCGCCGGTTCATGAATTCCGACCTTGTGGCGGGCTGGTTCGACACCGCCGCCGAAGCATCCGGCGTGCGCCCGCTGGGCGACCCGACCCTGGTTCTGCGCGGCCCCTACCGCGTGACCGTGTCCAACGTTCCGATCAATTCGGCGGCGGATTACGAGGGGCTCAAGATCCGGATGCACGAAAACAAGATCGCCATCGACACCTGGGACACGCTGGGCACCGAGGTCATCACCCTGCCCTGGACCGAAGTCTACCAGTCGATTTCCAAGGGCATCGTGCAGGCGGTGAATTCGCCCATCGCGCTGGTGGAATCCATGCGCTTCAACGAGGTCGCCCCCTATATCACCCGCATGGATGAATACTGGCAGTCGATCGGGTTCATGGTCAACGAAAGCGCGCTTGACGCGCTGGATGACGACACCCGCGCCGGGCTGATGCAGGCCTACGAAGAGGTCGGGGCCATGTCGCGCGAGCTGATGTTCTCGGTCGCGGATGAAAGCATCGAACGCATGGTCGCCGACGGCGCGACCTTCACCGAAATCGACATCGCGCCGCTGGTCGAAAAGATGAACGCCTATTACCAGGACATGGCCGCGTCGGGCGAATTGCCCGAAGGCTTCCTTGAAGGCATCGACGCCGCGCGGACCGCAACCCAGTGACACCTGCGGACTATCAACCGGAGGGTCCGCTGCAGCGGGCCCTCAACCGGATCGACCGGCTGAACTGGACCCTTGGCGGCGCATTCCTGTGGGTGTCGAACCTGTGCCTGCTGGTGATGCTGGGCCTGACGGCCGCCACCATCGTGCTGCGCCCGCTGAGCCTTGCGCCCTACTGGATGTGGCCGTGGACCATGGTGTTCTTCATCTGGCTCAGCTTCTTCGGGTTCTTCGCGCTTTACGCCCGGCTCAAGGACGTGCGGGTGGATTTCGTGGCCGAACGGCTTGGCAAGGCGGGGATGGTCGTCACGCGCGTGGTGTCGGACGGCGCGACGCTGCTGGTGGCGGGGGTGCTGCTGCTGCAACTGCCCAAGGTCATCGCCACGTCCAACGGCGTCTACGATGGCGCGATCCTGCCCGCGGGGTTCGAACTGCCGCGCCTTGCGCTGTCGGTGCCGCTGTTCGTGTCGACCGCGCTGGTGGCGCTGACCGCCCTTCTTGACATCGCAAAGCTGGCGGCGGGCATGCCCGAGAACGTCACTGACCATCACCCGGAAGCTTGAGCCATGGCCTGGATACTTTTCGGCACTTTCATCGCGCTCATCCTGATGCGCGTGCCCATTTCGATCGCCATCGGCACCGCCACCGTGCTGACCTTTCTGACCTCGGATTTTTCCAGCGCGTTGCAGATCATTCCCCAGCAGATGCTGGAAGGGGTGAACAAGGCGGCGCTGACCGCCGTGCCGCTCTTCATCATGGCCGGCAACCTGATGAACGCCACCGGCGTGACCGAACGCATCTTTGCCTTTGCCAACGCGCTTGTCGGGCACATGAAGGCGGGTCTGGCGCAGGTCAACATCCTGTCGTCGATGATCTTTGCGGGGATTTCCGGCGCCGCCGTGGCCGATTGCGCCGGGCTGGGCGCGATCGAGATCAAGGCCATGCGCGAACGCGGCTACAAGCCCGATTTCGCCGCCGCCATCACCGTCGCCAGTTCCGTCATCGGCCCGCTGATCCCGCCCAGCATCGGGCTGGTGCTGTATGCCTTCCTTGCGCAGCAATCCATCGAACGGATGTTCCTGGCGGGCCTTGTGCCGGGCATCCTGGTCGGGCTGGCGCTGATGCTATACGTGCGCATCCGCGCCCAGTTCGAAGTCTTCCCGACCCAGCCCCGCGCCACCCCGCGCGAGGTTGCCGCAAGCGCGCAGCACGGGTTCCTGGCGCTGGTCGCCCCGGCGATCATCCTTGGGTCGATCATGTTCGGCTTTGTCACCGCGACCGAAGCGGGCGTGCTGGCCTGTCTTTACTGCATCGCGATCGGGCTGTGGTATCGTGAACTGAACTGGCGCGCCTTCTTCAACGCGCTGTCGGACACCGCCATGATGACCGCGGTCATCATGATCATCATCGCCTTTTCCATCGCCATGGGCTGGCTGCTGGCCATCGACCAGACGCCGCAGAAGCTTGCGGATTTCACCTTTGGCCTGACCGAAGACAAGAACGTCTTTCTGGCGCTGCTGCTGGTGTTCATCATCCTTGTGGGCTGCGTCGTCGAAGGCGTGCCCGCCAAGCTGATCCTCGTGCCGACGCTGCTGCCGCTGATCGACGCCTACGGCATCGACCGGGTGCATTTCGGCATCATCATCCAGCTGGGCCTGCTGCTGGGCATCGCGACCCCTCCGATGGGGATCGGCCTTTACATCGTGGCCGAGGTCGGCCGCGTGCGGTTCGAAAAGGTGACGATGGCCGTGCTGCCCATGCTTATCCCGCTGATCGGCGTGCTGATCCTGCTGACCTGTGTGCCGCAGACCGTCACCTTCCTGCCCGACCTTATCCTTGGCCCCCAGAACTGAAAGCCTGATCCATGACCAACCTGACCTACAAGCTTAACCCGATGCCCGCCAAGATCCCGCAGGACAAGCTGGACCGGCTGGCCAAGCTGGAAACCGCCACGCTGGGCCATTTCTACCATTTCGGCTTTGCC
>CAXICP010000038.1:0-14021 GCA_964022595.1 uncultured Salipiger sp. | reverse complement strand
GATCGAGGCAAGGTTGAGGATGTTGTCGATCAGGCTGAGGATAAGCACCCCCACCACGGTGCCCCAGACACGGCCAAAGCCGCCCTTGAGCACGGTGCCCCCGATGATGACGGCGGCGATGGCCTCCAGCTCCCACAGCACGCCGGTCGACCCCGAGGCCGAGCCAAGGCGCGGCACGTACATGATGGTGGCCAGCCCGACGAGCATGCCAAGCAGGATGTAGCTGGCCATGCGGACCCGGTCGACCTTGACGGCGGAATAGCGCGCCACCTGTTCGTTGGCCCCAAGCGCGGCACAGTGCCGCCCGAACGGGGTCTTGCGCATGGTGACCTCGCCCAGGATAGCCACCAGCGCGAAGACGATGATCGGCCAGGACACCCCAAGCAGCCCGTCGTAATAGACCGGGCGATAGAAGCTGCGCGCGTCAAAATTCAGCGACAGCGTGCCGCCATCCGCAAGCCAGGTGGTCAGCGACCGGTAGACCCCCATCGCCCCCAGCGTGACGATGAAGGGTTCGATCCCCACCTTGGCGATCAGAACCCCGTTCAGCCATCCCGCCGCCAGCCCTGCCAGCAGCGCCACGGCCATGCCCGCCATCACCAGCGGCACCCCGATGCCAAGGCTCGGCACCAGGGCGTTCATGGCAAGGATCATCGTCCCGGCCACAAAGGCCGCCATCGACCCGACCGACAGGTCGATCCCGCCCCCGGTGATGACGAAGGTCATGCCCACGGCGATGATGCCGATGAAGGCCGAGCGCGCCAGCACATTGGTGACGTTGCCGTAGCTCAGGAAGTTGGAATTCAGCGACGCCCCAAGGATCACCAGCGCGATCAGCGCCAGCACCGGGCCAAGCGTGTGCAGGGAATAGCGGCGGCGCGAGGCGGTGGACGCGGCGGCGGTCGTGTCGGTCATGTCAAGGCTCCGGTCAATTCGCCGACGCCCATGGCGCGGCGCAGGATCGCGTCTTCGGTTATCTCGGCGCCGGTCAGCTCTCCGGCGATGTGGCCACGGCCCATGACGACCACGCGCCCCGAAAGCCCGATCACCTCGGGCAATTCCGACGACACGACGATGATGCTTTTGCCCTGCGCCGCCAGCGCGGCGATGAAGTCGTAGATCTGCTGTTTTGTGCCGATGTCGATGCCGCGCGTCGGCTCGTCGATGATGACGATCTGCGGCTCGGCCAGCATGGTCTTGGCCAGCAGCAGCTTTTGCTGGTTGCCGCCCGACAGGCTGCCGGCCAGCATGGCGCGGTCCTTCACGCGGATGTCGAATTCGGAAATGGCGCGGGTCAGCGCGGCCTCTTCGGCCTGCTTGTCGATGAACGGGGCGCCGAAGCGATCAAGGGCAAGCAGGGTCAGGTTCTCGGTCAGGGACTTGCCCAGCAGCAGGCCCTTTTCCTTGCGGTCCTCGGTCAGGTAGACCAGCCCCGCCTCGCGCGCGGCAAGGACAGAGCCGGGTTTGAGCGGCGTGCCGTTCACCCTTACCGACCCGGTGACCGGGCGCAGGCCGACGATGCCTTCCATCAGTTCGGTCCGCCCGGCGCCCACCAGCCCGGCAAAGCCCAGCACCTCGCCCCGGTGCAGCGCGAACGAGGCGTCGCGCACATGGCCCGGCACCGAAAGGTTCGCGACCTCAAGCACCACCTCGCCCGAGGCGGCGGGCCGGGCGGGGAACAGGTCGGACAGATCGCGGCCCACCATCGCCTCGGCCATGGCGTGTTCGGTGAACCCTGCGGCCGGGCGGGTGGTGATGTGGCTGCCGTCGCGCAGAACGGTGACGCGGTCGGCGATGCGCGCGATCTCGTCCAGCTTGTGGCTGGTGTACAGGATCGCCGTGCCCTGCGCCTTGAGCCGTTCGATCTGCCCCAGCAGCACATCGGTTTCGCGCCCGGTCAGCACCGCGGTCGGCTCGTCCATGACAAGCACCCGGGCATGGCGCCCAAGCGCGCGGGCGATCTCGACCATCTGGCGGTTGGGCACCGACAGATCCTGCACCCGCGTGCGCGGATCGACGTGGCAATCCAGCCGCGCCAGCAGCTCGCGCGCCTCGGCCTGCATGGCGCGGCTGTCCAGAAACGGACCGCGCCGCTTTTCCCGCCCAAGGAACAGGTTCTCTTCGACCGTCAGTTGCAGGGCAAGGTTGAATTCCTGGTGGATCATCAGGATGCCCCGTGCCTCGGCCGCGCGCTGATCGGCAAAGGCAACCGGGCTGCCGTCCAGTTCAAGCGCCCCGGTGGTCGGCGCCAGGTAGCCCCCAAGGATCTTCATCATCGTCGACTTGCCGGCGCCGTTCTCGCCGATCAGCGCGTGGACCTCGCCCGGAACCAGGTCGAAATCGACCCCGTGAAGAACCTCGATCGGCCCGAAACTGCGGGTGATGCCGCGCGCGGTCAGGATCGCGTTCATAGTGTCACCCAGGCGGCGTTGCGCCGGGATGAACGCACGCAGGCTTCGACAAAGGCCACGCCTTCGACCCCGTCCGCGATGGTGGGAAAGGTCACCTCGGCTGGCAGCGGGGCGCCGGTGCGCGCGGCGCGGATCGCCTGCGCGGCCTCGCCGTAGATATTGGCGAAGGCTTCGAAAAAACCCTCGGGATGGCCGGGCGGGATGCGCGTCAGGCGACGCGACTCTGCCCCCGTCGCGCCCGAGGCGCGGGTGATGATGCTGGTCGGTCCGCCGATCGGCGTGACATGCAGCCGGTTGGGGTTTTCCTGCTGCCATTCCAGCCCGGCCCTGGACCCGTGGACCCGCAGCCGAAGACCGTTTTCCACCCCCGCCGCGACCTGGCTGCACCAGAGCATCCCCCGCGCGCCGCCCTTGAAGCGCAGCATGACATGGGCGTTGTCGTCAAGCTGGCGGCCCGGAACAAAGCTGTGCAGATCGGCGGCCAGCGCTTCGGGGCGCAGGCCGGTGACGAACCGCGCAAGGTTCCAGGCGTGGGTGCCGATGTCGCCGATCGCCCCGCCCGCGCCGCTGCGCGCCGGATCGGTGCGCCAGCCGGCCTGCTTGTTGTCGGGGGCGGGCGGTTCGGCCAGCCAGTCCTGGGCGTATTCCACCTGCACCAGACGGATATCGCCCAACTGCCCCTCGGCGATGCGGGCGCGGGCCTCGCGCACAAGCGGATAGCCGGTGTAATTGTGGGTCAGGATGAACAGCGCGTCGGATTTCGCCGCCGCCGCTTCCAGCTTGCGGGCATCCGCCAGCGTGCCGGCCAGCGGCTTGTCGCAGATCACGTGAATGCCGCGCTTCAGGAATTCGCGCGCGACGGGCAGGTGCATGTGGTTCGGCGTGACCACGGCCACCGCCTCGATCCCGTCGCTTAGCCGCGCCTCGCGTTTGGCCATGTCGGTGAAATCGGTATAGGTCCGGTCATTGGGCAGGCCGATTTCTGCCGCCGAGGCGCGCGCCCGGTCCGGGGTCGACGACAGCGCCCCCGCCACAAGCGCATAGGCCCCGTCAAGACGCGCGGCGACCCGGTGGACCGAACCGATCAAGGCCCCCTGTCCGCCGCCGACCATGCCCAGCCGGATCGGACCGGTCCTGCCGGCGAATCGGGTCATGACAGCCCCAGCATCTTGCGGTTTGCGGCGTCGTCGGCGCCGCTGTCGGCGAAATCGTCGAAGGCATGGGGCGTCACGCGGATGATGTGATCACGCACAAACGCCGCGCCTTCGCGGGCGCCATCCTCGGGATGCTTGAGCGCGCATTCCCATTCGACCACGGCCCAGCCGTCAAAATCCATCGCCGCCAGCTTGGAAAAGATCGCGCCGAAATCCACCTGCCCGTCGCCCAGAGACCGGAACCGCCCCGCGCGGTTCACCCAAGGCTGGAACCCGCCATAGACCCCCTGCCGGCCGGTCGGGTTGAACTCGGCATCCTTGACGTGGAACGCCCCGACACGGTCGGCATAGATGTCAAGATGTGCCACGTAATCAAGGCATTGCAGCACGTAATGGCTGGGATCGTATAGCATCATGGCGCGGGGATGGTTGTTCACCCGTTCAAGGAACATCTCGAAGCTGACGCCGTCGTGCAGATCCTCGCCGGGGTGGATCTCGTAACACAGGTTCACCCCGTGATCGTCGGCCATGTCCAGAAGCGGGCGCCAGCGCGCGGCCAGCTCGTCAAAGGCCGCCTCGACCAGCCCCGCCGGGCGTTGCGGCCAGGGATAGACATAAGGCCAGGCCAGCGCGCCGGAAAAGGTCGGCAGGGCGGTGATCCCAAGGTTGGCCGACGCGCGGATCGCCTTTTCCAGCTGGTCGACCGCCCAAAGCTGGCGCGCCGCCGGATTGCCGCGCACCGAAGGGTCGGCAAAGCCGTCAAAGGCGATGTCATAGGCCGGATGCACCGCGACAAGCTGCCCCTGAAGATGGGTCGAAAGCTCGGTCACGGTGATGCCGTTGTCGCGGGCCTGCCCGGCCCAATCCTCGCAATAGCCCTTGCTTTCGGCGGCGCGCGCAAGGTCGAAAAGCCGCGCGTCCCAGCTGGGCACCTGCACCCCGACATAGCCGCAATCCGCCGCCCAGCGGGTGATGCCGTCCCATGTATTGAACGGCGCGGAATCCCCCGCGAACTGCGCCAGGAACAGCGCAGGGCCCTTGATGGTCTTCAAGATGTCCTCCTTTGCGCCGGTCTCCCCCCAGCGCATCGTGCAAACGCGTGTAAACGTTTGCATGCGAGCCTGACAAAGCCTGCAATCGTTTACAAGGAAAATTTTTCAGGGCATTGTGGGGGCTTTCGACAGGGGTGTTCATGGACCGGAAAACCGCCACTATCCAAGATGTTGCGCGCGTCGCGGGGGTTTCCACAGCCACCGTCAGCCGCACCCTGTCCAAGCCCCTGGTGGTGGCCAAGGCGACTCGCGAGGCGGTTCTGACCGCCGTCGCCGAAACCGGATACCGGGTGAACGCCACCGCGTCGAACCTGCGCCGGCAGCGGACCGGGACGGTGATCGTACTGCTGCCCAACATCGCCAATTCGTTCTTTGCCCAGATCCTTGCCGGGCTGGCCTCGGTGCTGACGCCGGCGGAATACGGGATGCTGATCGCCGACACCCAGTCCGGCCCCGATGCCGACCAGCGGCTTGCGCATTACCTTGCTTCGGGGCAGGCCGACGGTCTGGTCCTGCTTGACGGCACGCTGTCACCCGAGGTGCTGGCCACCCCCGCGCGCCCGCCGATCGTGGTGGCCTGCGAATGGATGGGCGCCGATCTGCCCTCGGTCCGGGTCGAGAACGCGCGCGGCGCGGCGCTGGCCGTGGGGCACCTGTTGCGGCTGGGCCATACGCGCATCGGCCATGTCACCGGCCCGCCCGCCAACGTGCTGACCGAAACACGGCTGGACGGGTTCCGCTCGGCGCTGCATTCGGTGGGGCTGCCGCTGCGTGAGGACTGGATCCTCGAAGGCGATTTCAGCATGGAATCCGGGGCCGCCGCCGCGCATCTGTGGTTGCGGGCCAAGGACCGGCCCACCGCGCTGTTCCTGTCCTCGGACGAGATGGCGGCGGGGTTCATGGGCGAGGTGCAGCGCGCCGGGCTGCGCGTGCCCGAGGATGTCTCGGTCGTCGGTTTCGACAACATCGAGATCGCCCGCCACCTTGCGCCCGCGCTGACCACCATCCGCCAGCCGCGCACGGTCATCGGGGTCCGGGCGGCGGAACTGCTGCTGGACATGATCGAAACCGGCACGCGCGACGGCCCTTCGGAGCTGATCAAGGTCGAATTGATCCCGCGAGGCAGCTCGGGCCCGCCTTCGGTCTGACCCCCGGGGTTTGCGGGGTTCATTCACCATAATTCGTCGGTCTGCTGATCTACCTCTGCTCAGTTCCCAACAAGAACAAAGAAGGACGGTCATGTCGAAGATCAGCCCATGCTACCGGGCACTGCGGGTCCGAAAATGCCCGTCACGCAGGCGCTGTTTCAAGTTCGACCCCGGGCGCGTGAAGGCCCGTGGGCGAGAGTGTAAAAATCTCGAAACCGTCGGATGTCACACCAATCGAATGCTCGAACTGTGCCGAAAGGGATTTGTCCCGCGTCACCGCGGTCCAGTCGTCCGCAAGCATTTTGACATCGGCGCGCCCCAGGTTGACCATTGGCTCAACGGTGAAAATCATGCCCTCCCGGAGCTCCGGGCCGGTGCCGGCCTTGCCGAAGTTCAGGATATTGGGAGAATCGTGAAAGACCTGTCCGATGCCGTGACCGCAGAAATCGCGCACCACAGAACAGCGCTGCGACTGTGCGTAGCTTTGGATCGCATGGCCAATATCGCCCAGCCGCGCCCCGGGTCGCACCGCCCTGATACCCTGCATCATCGCCTCGTGGGCGATCTGGATCAAGCGCTCGGCCGCGCGTTTGGGCTGGCCGACCACATACATCCGGCTTGAATCACCGTACCATCCGTCATGAATCAGCGTGACATCGACGTTCACGATATCACCGTTGCGCAACGTCTTCTCGTTCGGAAAACCGTGGCAGACCACATGGTTCACTGACGTGCAGCAGGCATATTGGTAGCCATTGTAGCCCAGTGTCGCTGGCCTGGCGTCATGCTTTGCTGCGAAATCAAGGACGAAGGAATTGATCTGCGACAACGCGGTGCCATGGTTGATAAGGTCAAGAACCCCATCAAGGCATCTGGCGGTCAGGGCCCCTGCGCGGCGCATACCCTCAAAGGCGTCAGGCCCATAGAGTTTGATGCTATCGGTTCTTCGAGCCTGATGCGCCTTGGGTGCGACGGGGACGTTGACGTAGCTGTCCATAGTGCAGTTTCTCTGAATTGTTCGCGGTCGCAACAGCAGTCAGATTGACCTCTGGCTGCTGTCGGGGTATATGAATCATATACACAGCATATATTGCAAAACAGAAGAGGCGTCGATGGGCATCGTAAAAATCGGGGACGAACTGCACGAGGAACTGCGCAAGTCCAGTTCGGTCATGTGCCGCTCAATCAATGCGCAGGCTGAATTTTGGATGAAGGTCGGTATGCTTGCCGAAGCAAACCCGACCATTCCGTTTACTGAAATTATGGCTCGGCAGCTCAGGAACGCTGATGTGCAGGTGCCGGAAATCGAAGCCGCCTGAAGTAAACGCGCCTGCAACAAGCTTGCGATCTGGGTGGACCGGTCGCCTGCACGATGAGGGAATCGTACTGCGGCGGCACGCGGTAGCCGGTCACAGGGCGAGGACGCGGCGCAGTACGCGGGCCAAGTCATCGGCGGGGCGCGCGACCAGGCTCGGAGCACGCCAGCAGACGTGGTGATCGGGGCGCACGAGCAGGCAGCCGTCGTCGCTGATTTCGGACAGGCGCGCCCAGTCACCGCCGTGATCGACGAACTTCTGGCGCGGGCCGATCACGTGCGTCGCAAGCGCGATGCCTAGCGACTCTGCCACCTTTGCCGCAGCCTCGATCCAGGCGCGTCCGCCCAGCCCGGTCAGCAGCGTGAAGCGGCCCTTTCCGCATAGATCCAGCGTCGAAACCGCCTTGCCGTCGTCACTGCGATAGAGCCAGGCGTGGGGAAGCCGGGCCCCGGGCCAGGTCGTCGGCTGGTAGTGCAGGTCGGAATCCATCTGGAAGGCCGGTTCGATCTGCCCGTCGGTCACGATGGCGCTGGAAACATAGCGCTGGTTCATCTCGACCCCGTGGGCATCGAATTCATACTTCTTGAAGGCGATAGACTTGCGGATCGCTGCTCTTTGAGCTTCGGCCTCTGGGGTGCCTTCGGTGCGGGCCCTCAGGTTGGCCTGCATGTCCTCGGGGCTCACGCCTTCAGCCATGCCCAGAGCGGCGAAGATCGGCCCGGTTTCGCCGATGGACTGATTGGCGCGCGTGACGATCTGCTTTGCGATGGGCGCGCGTTCCGCATCGTAGCTGTCGAGCAGCGCCGCCCCGGCGGTGCCCTTCAGCACCATCGCCAGCTTCCACGCAAGGTTGAACGCATCCTGGATCGAGGTGTTCGACCCCAGGCCGTTCGATGGCGGATGCCGGTGGATCGCATCGCCCATGCAGAACACCCGGCCCTGCGAGACCTGCGTGGCGTAATAGTCGTTCACCGTCCATGTGTTGGCCGAAAGCAGCTCGATCTCCAGCTCCGGGTCGCCCACCAGTTGCCGCGCCACGTTGGTCGCCAGCTCGGGCGTGACCTCGGGGGCGGGCTGGTTGATGTCATAACCCCAGACGATCAGCCACTCGTTCCAGGGGCGCACCATCCGAACAAGGCCCATGCCGATGCCGCCCACGTCCGCGCCGGGCTGCATCACCCAGTAGAGCACCGAAGGGCGATGCGCGACATACTTCGACAGGTCCGCCCGAAAAAGGATGTTCATCGACCCGCCGACCCCCATCTTCCCCTCGAAGGGCAGGCCCGCGTGTTCGGCCACCAGCGACTTGCCGCCATCGGCGCCGACCAGATAGCGCGAGCGAATGGTGAATTCCTTGCCCGTCAGCCGGTCAAGGCAGGTGGTGGTGACGCCTTCCTCATCCTGCTCATGGCTCAGGTATTGCGTCGACATGCGCGCCTGGGTGCCGCGTGCGCAGGCGGTCTTGTAAAGCAGCGGCTCCATGTAGGTTTGCGGCAGGTCGTTCATCTTCGTTGGCGAGGACATCTCGTGTTCTGCCTTCGACAGCGGATGATTGCCCCAGGCTTTCATCCGCCCGATCTCTTCCCCGGCAAGGCTTTCGCAGAAGATGTTCTCGCCCATCAGTTCCTGATGCGTCGCGAACATGTAGGCTTCGTTTTCGACGTCCTGCCCGAGATCGCGCAGAACCTCCATGGTGCGCTGGTTGGTGATATGCGCGCGCGGCGTGTTGGCAAGCCAGCGGTAGCGGTTGATCGCCATGTTGGCGATGCCGTAGCTTGACAGCAGCGCCGCCGTCGCCGAGCCGGCAGGTCCGGTTCCGACGATAAGCACGTCTGTTGTGATATCGGCCATGAATTTCCTCCTGTGATCGTCTGTCCCGGCTCAGGCTGCCGGGGGGGTGCCTTCCCAGGCGTTTTGCAATAGCGCGCGGACCCCCTCCCGGCTTACCTCGCGCGGGTTCCAGTAGGGGTTGGCAACTGCCAGATCGGCGGCGCGGTCAAGGTTCTCTGCGGTGACGCCAAGATCGCGCAGCGCCAGCGGCGCGCCGACCTGTTTCGCGAATTGCCACAGGCCGGTTCCAGCGTCGGCCCCGCCGAACACCTCGGTCACCGGGGCCAGCAGATCGGGCACCGCGCGTGCGTTGAAGGCGATGGAATGCGGCAGCATGATCGCATGCGTGTCGGAATGGGGCAGATCGAAGCTGCCGCCGAGCGTGTGGCAAAGCTTGTGGTGCAGCGACATGCCGACCTGTCCCAGCACCGTGCCGCAAAGCCATGCGCCATAAAGCGTCTTGCCACGCGCTTCCCGGTTGCCTGGCTCTGCCATGACCACGGGCAGGGCGGTTTTGAAGGCGCGCAGCCCCTCCATCGCCATCAGCGACGACAGCGGAGACCGATCACGGGCATAAAGCGCTTCGGCAGCATGGGCCATGGCGTTCAACGAAGAGGTGGCGGTCAGCTCGGGCGGCAGTTCGGTCACCAGATCCGCGTCGTACAGGATGACACCTGGCTGCACCTTCGGATCGACGAGCGTTGTCTTGACCCCATTTTCGGTCTGTCCAAGGATGGCGGTGCATTCCGAGCCAGAATAGGTGGTCGGCAGGACGATCTGCGCAAGGCCAGTGCGCAAAGCAATGGCCTTGCCAAGCCCGATCGCAGAGCCGCCTCCGAGCGCAACGATGCCGTCGGCATCCAATGCGCGGGCCAGTTCGCTCGCCTGCTCGGAAACGGCGACCGGGGTGTGCATTGCCGCCTCGGTGAAGGTGCCGGCGCAACGTGGGCCGCAATGTTCGGCCATCTCGGCGGCGAGCGCTGCCTGCCGTGGTCCGGTCACGATGAGGGCGCGCATGATGCCCAGCGACTCGAGTTCCTTGGGGACCGACCGGCGCAGCCCCGCGCCGAAGCGCGCGCGGACGGCGGCGCTCTGGATGGTGAATTCAGCGGGATGGATGGTCATGTCTTGCTCCCTTCAGGGCAGGATAGACCCGGGGTGCGAATATATTGATCGCAAGTTCCCGGCATTATATTGCGTTGGGTTATGAAAATAGACAGCGAACATCTTGAGATCCTCGCCGCTATCGTCGAGAAGCGCGGCCTTACCGAAGGCGCCGAGGCGCTTGGCAAGTCCCAGCCTTCGGTATCGCGCAGCATGTCGCTGCTTGAGGATCGCGTCGGCTTTCCCCTGTTCGAGCCGGGGCGCAGACCGCTGCGCCCGACCGAGCTTGGCGCGGATCTCGCGCGGCTTGGGGCGCGCATCCGCAGCGCCAACCAGGAGGCGGGGCAGCTGGTGCGGCTTTACCGTCATGGGCTGGCCGGCCGGTTGCGGGTCGGAGGTACTCCGGTCTTCATGGATGGCGTAGTCTCGACGGTGATCGCCGAGTTCCAGTCGCGCCACGGCGACGTGCAGATCGACCAGACCTACGGCTACCGCGATGCGCTTGCGACGGCGTTGCGCAGCGGCGGGCTCGACCTTGCAATCCTGCCGTTGCCCCCAAGGCAGGTCCCGCAGGACATGGCCTTTACCCCGATCCTTGAAGGGCGCAACGTCATCGCCTGCCGCGCCGGCCATCCGCTGAGCCGCACGCGCGGCATCACGCTTGCGGACATCGCGGAATACAGCTGGATCGCGCCGCCCGCGAACAGCCCGCTTTACCGCGACCTGCAAGAGGCGCTGCGATCCATCGGGCAGGAGGAATTCCGCGTGACCTTTTCGGGCGGGACGCTGGCGTCGATGACCTCGGTATTGATCGGGTCCGATGCGCTGACCATCCTGCCGTGGTCGGTGGTCTTTCTGTCGCGCCGCACCGTGCCGCTCGAGGCGTTGCCGCTGAAGATCCAGCATCCGGACCGTCAGCTTGGCCTGCTTACCATGGCGGACCGCCCCGGCCCCCCGGCGGTGGCGCAGTTCGCCGGGTTCCTCGCGGCGGAATTCGAACGTCTTCAGGCACGGATGGATCATGATCAACAGGTCACGCAGCGCCGGGGGTGATCACTTGCAGGCCACATAGCCCGACGGATCCACGGTCGCGATGCGCACCGCCGCGTGCGCGCCCGTCGCCGCATCCATTCGCGCCTGCACCTCCTGCGCCAGTTCCACCAGCGCCTCGCGGCTGCGCGATGGTCCGGACAGCAGCGTCAACTCGACGTTTATGCTGGGCTGATCCGGCATGCCGAGCACCGGCAGAACGGCGACCTGGCTTGCGGAAATGCCGACCCCCAGCGCTTCGCACAGCCGCGCCCGCAAGTCCGGCAGCAGCGCGGCAAGGGCGGGCTGCACGTCGGCAAGCCCGGACTGGTCGACGAAGATCTTGAGGTTCGGCATGGCGGGTCACTCCGACACGAGGATGAAGTCGAAGGGCGAGCGCCAAAGCGTGTCGGTCCCCGGCTCATAGGGGGCGACAAGCGTGTCCTTGACCCCGAACACCGCATCCGAGGCGATGTATTCGTCCTCGCCCACGAAGGTATGGGTCACCAGCTTCTGAAAGCCCGGCGCAGTGACGAGGTAGTGCATATGCGCAGGCCGGTAGGGGTGCCGCCCGAGCGCAGCCAGCATCTGCCCCACCGGGCCGTCATCGGGGATCGGGTAGCTGACGGGCCGGATGCCGCGAAACGCATAGGAGCCGTCCGCGCCGGTGATGAAACGCCCCCGATTGTTCCATTTCGGCTGAACCTCCGGCTGCTGCACATCATAAAAGCCATCGGCGTTGTCGGACCAGACATCGACGCAGGCACCCTTGATGGGGTTGCCATCCAGGTCCAGCACCCGCCCCTCGAAGAGACAGCTTTCCCCCTTGCCGTCCAGGCTGATGTTCGCGCCCATCTCGCGGATCGGTGCATCTGCGACGTGGAAGGGGCCGAACACGGTGTTTTCGGTCGCACCCTCGGGGCGGCGATTGTTCACCGCATCGACCAGCATCGACAGGCCAAGAACGTCCGAAAGCAGGATGAACTCTTGCCGCTCGCCGGAACAGATCTGCCCGGTGCGGGTGAGGAAACCGATGCCGTATTCCCATTCTTCCTGGGTCAGATCGACCTCGGTGGCGAAGGCGTGCAGGTGCTTCACCAGCGCCGACATGACCTTTGCAAGGCGCGGGTCGGTGTCCGGACCCATGCGGGCGTTGACCGTCTCGACCGAGTTGTCTTCGGTGAAAAAGGCACTGCTGGCCGTGCGGTCGTCGATGGGGTCAGCGGAAGTCATCGGTAGGGTCTCCTGTGACGGGAAGAAGGCTTAGGTCGCCGCGCGCCTCGTGCAGCCGGTGCCAGCCTCGGTCCAGATAGACGAGCGGGTCCTGGCCGGGGTCGTGGGAATGCAACGCTGCCCCGTCCAGCAGCTCGGCGACCGCGACGGTTGCGCCCTGCGCGGGCAGCGTGCCGGTGATGCGGGCGCGGAACCACGTGGCGACGCTGGTGTAGCGAGGCTCGCCGCTGGGCAGCCGCTCCCACGGGATTTCCGGGCCAAAGCGGTCGGCTCCCCTGGTTGCGGCAAGCTGGCCAAGAGCGCGGTCGTCGTAGCGAAGGAAGTGCAGCACCATGGTCCCGGCCTTCAGCACTTTCGCGGTCGCGCCGGACCAGTCCGAAAGCGAAAGCGCCACTGTGGGCGGGCTGGCGCTGACCGAGATCAGCGACGAGACGGTCATCGCGACGGGCCCGCTGCCGTCATCGGCGGTCACCACCGCGACCCCGGCAGGGTGGCGGCGAAAAGCCTCGCGGAAGGCAAGGGACAGGTCCGGGGTCTGGTCAAGGCTCATTGCGGTCTCCTTGGGGTGGCCGGGGGAGGGGCTCCCCCGGCGCAGCGTTTACGTCTCGACCAGGTCGTAGAACTGCCACTTGCGCTCGCTCCACTGCCCGCCGATTTCGCGGCCCGCAGAGGTCACGATGCTGGGCGCGATGGTGAAATGGTTCGCCGCCACCATCATGTCGCGGAAGGTGCGCTGAATGACGCCGGCCCGCAGACCCGCGCCGCCCGCCGCACGATAGGCGAAGTTGCAGACGTCGACGCCGACCTCGTGGATCTGCGATTTGGCAAGGTGAACGAGGCTGACGTGCCGAGTGGTCATCTGCTCGCCGCGCTCGGCGGCGGCTTCGATCTCGCCCCAGACCTCCATCACAAAGGCACGGGCGGCGCGATACGACGCCTCTGCGCGTCCGTAGTCATGCCAGAACTTTTCGGACTCGCCGAGCATCCCGGCGCGGCCGGTCTTGCCGCGCGCCAGCTTGGCGATCTCGTCAAGCATCCGGCGACCCGCGCCCATGGCCCAGCCGGTGTGGCCGACGGCCGCCAGTCCGACGATGCCAAGGCTGAACAGCTCGGCCAGACGCTGCGGCTCGGCGGTTATGATCGGGAAGACGAGATCTTCGGCGATGAACACGTCCTGTGCGCCGTAGTCGATGGAGCCGGTGCCCTTGAGGCCCAGCACATCCCAGTTGCCAAGCTGCGTGTGCTCACCGATGGGGGCGTGGGCGCACATCACGATGGGCGCGCCGTTCTCGTCCTTGGCGGGCTTGCCGGTACCGTCATCGACGAAGCACGCACTGTGCGACCAAGTGGCGTGCGAGAAGCCCGAGCCATAGCTCCACTTGCCGGTAAGAGTGTAGCCGCCCTCGACCTTCTTCAGCATTCCCAGCGGCGCGCCCTGGCCCGAGAAGCGGTTGTCGGTGCCCGGCGCGAACAGCCGGTCGACAGCGCTGTCGGGCAGGAAGGCGGCGGACATGGCGCCGACGCAGCAATGCACCATCGACACCCAGCCCGCGGAACCGGAATGCCAGGTGACCGCCTCGAGCAGTTCGAGCACCTCGGTCGGGCGCATCTGCGCGCCGCCCAGTTCCTCGGTCGCCAGAAGATGCGAAAGGCGCAGGGGTTTCAGCAGCTCGAAGCTTTCCTTCGTCAGCTCGCCGGCCTCCTCGTCGGCGGGGGCGTTGGCTTCCAGCTTGGGGCCGATCTC